>CAMLOA010000051.1 GCA_946481445.1 uncultured Devosia sp.
GAACTATCCCGACAATGTCGTAAAATTCTTCGTCAAGCAGGCGGCCAGGGGTGGCGTCGATATCTTCCGCGTGTTCGATTGCCTCAACTGGGTCGAGAACATGCGCGTCTCGCTCGATGCGGTCATCGAAGAGGGCAAGGTGGCCGAGGGCGTCATCTGCTATACGGGGGACCTGTTCGACCCCAGCCGCGCCAAATACGACCTCAAATATTATGTGGGCCTGGCGCAGGAGCTGGAAAGGGCCGGCGCGCATGTGCTGGGCATCAAGGACATGGCCGGCCTGCTCAAGCCCGCTGCCGCCCGCAAACTCGTGACCACGCTGCGCAACGAAGTGGGCCTACCCATTCACCTGCATACCCACGACACGTCGGGGGCGGCGGCTGCCACGGTGCTGGCGGCGGTGGATGCCGGGGTCGATGCCGTGGATGCGGCCATGGACGCGCTCTCGGGCACGACCAGCCAGCCGACCCTGGGTTCGCTGGTGGCGGCCCTGGCCGGCGGCGAGCGCGATCCGGGGCTCGATGCCCGGGCGATCCGCCAGCTCTCGTTCTACTGGGAAGCGGTGCGCACGCAGTACCGCGCCTTCGAAAGCGACCTCAAGGGCGGCGCCTCGGAAGTCTACCTGCATGAAATGCCGGGCGGCCAGTTCACCAATCTCAAGGAACAGGCACGCTCGCTGGGCCTGGAGACCCGCTGGCACGAAGTGGCCCAGACCTATGCCGACGTCAACCAGATGTTCGGCGACATCGTCAAGGTGACGCCCTCCTCCAAGGTGGTGGGCGACATGGCCCTGGCCATGGTGTCGGCCGGCCTGACGCGCGCCGATGTGGAAGACCCCAGCCGCGACATCGCCTTCCCCGATTCGGTGGTCGGCTTCTTTGCCGGCGATCTGGGCCAGCCGCCGGGCGGCTTCCCCCGGGATCTGCAGAAGAAGGTGCTCAAGGGCCGCGCGCCCATGACCGAGCGGCCGGGCTCCTATCTCAAGGAGGTCGATCTCGAGGCCGAGCGCAAGAAGATCGCCGACGAAGTGGGGCATGCCGTCGATGACTACCGGCTGGCGTCCTACCTCATGTATCCCAAGGTCTATGCCGATTTCGAGAAGACCCAGGAGCGTTACGGCCCCACCGAAGTCCTGCCCACGCCGGTCTATTTCTACGGCCTCAACGAGGGCGACGAACTGCTGGTCGATATCGAGAAGGGCAAGACGCTCGTCATCACCTATCTCGGTCGGGCGCCGACCAACGAGAAGGGCGAAGTCCGCGTCTTCTTCGACCTCAATGGCCAGCCGCGCACCATCACCGTCCCCGACCGGCTGAAGGCCGGCGAGGTCAAGGTCCGGGCCAAGGCGGTGGCGGGCGATCCGAAACAGGTGGGCGCGCCGATGCCGGGCGTCATCTCCACCCTGGCCGTCAAGCAGGGGCAGGCCGTGACGGCCGGTGACGTCCTGTGCTCGATCGAGGCGATGAAGATGGAGACCGCCATCCATGCCGAAGTCGATGGCACGGTGGCGGAACTCTTGATCAAGCCGGGCGACCAG
This sequence comes from uncultured Devosia sp., assembly GCA_946481445.1. The sequence continues at coordinate 1,538 of CAMLOA010000051.1, forward strand.
ATCGATGCCAAGGACCTGCTGGTCCGCCTGGAATAGACCGATGACGCCCGGGTCCGAAAACCCGGGCGCCGCCCTTTCGCGGGGTCAGACCAGCGCGACGATCTGCTTGCGCTTCCAGACCAGGTTGTACCAGCTGGCCTGGAGCACCAGCATCATGGTGAAGCTGGCCGCATAGGCGATCCAGATGCCGCTCAGTCCCAGGCTGGTCTGGCTGAGCAGGATGGCCCCCGGCAGCTCGATGCACAGGATGCAGCCCAGGGCGATCAGCATGGGTGCGTAGACCATGCCGCTGGCGCGCATCATGCCCGAGAACACCACGCCCCATCCGAACATCAGGATGCTCCACAGCACGATGTGCAGCAGCGACTCGGTCAGTTCGATCACGACCGGGTCGGTGATGAACAGCCCGATCAGGTGCTGGCTGAACAGGTAGGCCAGCACGATCAGCGTGCCGGTGATGACCAGGTTCATCAGCAGGGCCGTGCGCGTGATCGCGCCGAGCTGGTCCAGGCGCCTGGCCCCGATGGCCTGGGCCCCGAAGATGGAGGTCGCGATCCCGATCGACATGGCCGGGAACTGGACATAGTTGAGCACCTGGTTGAGCGCGCCGAAGGCGGCCGTGGCGTTGGAGCCAAAGCGATTGACCAGGCCGACGACGACAATGCCGGCGACGGAGGACACCACCATCTGCAGGCCAGCCGGGATGCCCAGCTTCAGGATGAGGCCGAGCAGCCTGAAGTCGGGCCGCAGGGCGCGCAGCAGGGTGGCGTCCGGGGCCAGCGGCAGGTCGCGGGCGCGCAGATAGACGAAGAGGAAAGCCAGGACCACCACGAAGCCGGCGATGAAGGCCCAGGCGGCCGAATTCACGCCCAGCTGCGGCAGGCCGGCCCATCCCTGGATCAGGGCAGGGGTCAGGATCGCGCCCACCAGCAGGGAGATGATGAGCGAGAACAGGGGCGTCAGCGTATCGCCCACGCCACGCAGGATGGAGGTGACCGTGAGGAAGACGAAGAAGCCGGGCATGCCCAGGAACATGATGCGGGCATAGTCCACGGCGAGGTGGCGCACATCCTCGGGGGCCCCCAGCAGGCCCATTATGCTGTCCACCCACAGGCCGCCGACCAGCGCCACGGCGAGGCCGAGGGCCAGCGCGGCGGTCAGCGTGGTGCCGGCAATCTGCTTGACCCGCTCGATGTTGCGCGCGCCCCAGGCCTGGCCGATCAGGATGGTCGAGCCGGCCGACAGCCCGATGATGAAACTGATGAGGAAGAACAGGATCGGGAAGAAGATGGCGACCGCCGCCAGCGCCTCGACGCCGATCATCTGCCCGATATAGATCGAGTTGATGGTCCCCGACAGCGCCTGCAGGATGTTGGACGCCATCAGGGGGACGAGAAAGAATGCGAACCGCCGCCAGAGCGGGGTGGATGAGGGGTTCATGAAGAGAACACTCCGAAAGACCTCCAGACAAGCGTGTCACGTCATGGCCCCGGTCGGAAACGGTGGCTGAGCAATGTTCAGGCCGTTTTCGGGGACCTGTTCACACCCCGATCATGGGGGTGCCGGCTGGACGGGCGCGGAGGCTTGGAAATGACACCGCGGCGTGTGTACGCCTCGGGCCCGGTTGCGTCAACGCCGCCCGGCGCCGCCAGTGCGGGTAGTGGCTTGTCGGCTCGTCCGTTCTTGGGTAGAGACCTTGGCCGTGCCCCTCTGGCGGAATGGTAGACGCAGAGGACTCAAAATCCTCCGCCGCGAGGCGTGCCGGTTCGAGTCCGGCGGGGGGCACCAGTTCTCAGGACATCCTCCGCGTCTTGCGCCCTTGCCATCGGGATGCCCCGGCAACGGCCCGCGCCCTGCGCGGATCAGGCATGCCGATCCGGCTGTGCATTAACCCTGTTCGTTACCGGCCTCTTAATTTTTGCCGTCGCATTTTGCCGGAAACACTCATTCCTGCTCGCGAGGTCATTTCCATGAAGCGCCTTGGCATTGCCCTTTTCACCTTTGCAATCCTGCTGCCCGGCGCCGCGCAGGCGGCCGATCTGGGCTGGAACAACGGGACCAGTCCGGTCTATTCGCCCACGCCGGCCGCCGGCTGGGGCGGCTTCTATGCCGGTGTCAATGGCGGCTATGGCTGGGGCACGCTGACGCGCGATCCCGCCGGAGCCGGCGCGGCCAGCACGCAGGCCACGGGCGGCTGGCAGGTGGGCGGGCAGGCGGGTTACACGCTCGATCTGGGCGGCTTCGTCATCGGCGCCGAAGCCGACCTGCAATGGTCGACCATCGGCTATGCCGAGGACATTGCCGGCATTGGCAGCTTCAAGGCCGGCGTGGATGTGTTCGGCACGCTGCGCGGACGCGCCGGCTTCGGCATTGGCGCGGTGCTCCCCTATGTCACGGGCGGCGTTGCCGCCGGGCGGGGCACGGCCAGCGTGACCGATGCCGGCAATGTGGTGACCAGCCAGACCGCCACCCATACCGGCTGGACCGTGGGCGGCGGCCTCGAGGCGAAGGCCACCGACAATATCACCTTCAAGGCCGAGTATCTCTATGTCGATCTGGGCACCCAGACCTATAACGGCCTGCCGACGGGCAATATGGACGTGACGCAGCGCTTCAGCGTCGTCCGCGCCGGGCTCAACTACAAGTTCTAGTCCGATGGCGCCGGGCCCTGGGGCGGCCATGCCGCCGGGCCCGGCTGTCGGGTCATGGCTGCGAGACGGTTTCGGCAACTGCCTTGAAGAAGGCGAAGTTGTCGATGCCCCAGCCCAGCGGGCTGGCCGGCGAGGCCAGCTTCACGATCACCGTCCTGGTATCGGGATTGACGTAGATGTGCTGGTTGAACAGGCCATAGGCCGTATAGGCATTGGTGCCGGCCACCGTCCACCATTGGTAGCCATAGCCGAGGTTTTCCACGGGGTCGGCTAGCCCGGTCGCTTCGGTCGGAGCGGTGGATAGCTTCACCCATTCGGCCGGGATGACCTGGTTGCCGTTGGCCATGCCGCCGTCCAGCATCATCATGCCGATCCGGCCGTAATCCCGGAGCGTGGCGTTGAAGCCGGCGCCATAGAATTCGCGACCCACCGAATCGGGACCATCCATGAGGTAGAATCCGTCGGCTTCCATACCCGCCGGCTGCCAGACTTTCTGGCTCATATAGTCGGCGCCCTTCATGCCGATGGCGGCCTCGAGGACACAGCCCAGCACCGAGGTATCCAGCGTCGAATAGTTGAAGACGCTGCCCGGTTCGGCGGCCCTGACCGCACGATCCTTGGCATAGTCGCACCAGCGATAGTTGTAGGCGACCAGGGCATTGTCATGGACTTCGGTGAGCTGGGTGTCGCTGCCGAATTCATAGACCTCGAGCCACTCGATGCCGGAGCGCATTTCGAGCAGGTCCTTGAGCGTGACCTCGGCATAGGCAGTGCCCGCCCAATCGGGCAGGTAGTCGACCACCCTGGCATCGACCCCCGATATCTTGCCCTCGCCGATGGCGATGCCGATCATGTTGGCAAGGAACGACTTGGCCATGGAGAACGAGATGAAGCGGGTCTCTTCGGAGCTGCCATTGCGATAGGTCTCATGGACAATCGCGCCATCCTGGATGACCAGGAGTGCGTTGGTGGAGGTCGCCTCCAGGAAGCCCGCGAGCGAAACCGTTTCCTCGCCGAAGGTGAAGCTGTCGCCGATATCGGCCGGCCTGGCCGGAATGTCCCATACCGAGCCCCCTGCAGCGACGGTGCGCGTGGCGAACATGCTGTCGATGTGCTGGAACGTCAGGTAGTTCAGCCCGGGCGACATGAATTCGGCGCGGGCATTGATCATGGTCGGGGTGAGCCAGCGGGCGTCGTCCGCCAGGACACTCCCCCCGGCGGCAAGCGTAGTGGCCAGCAGGGCCGTGGCAAATGCCTTGAGCATCTGTCTTTTCTCCTCTCCTTGGCCCCAGGAGCCCGGTCGCGACGCGCCATGCATCGGCACCGTCCTGTGGCCTTTTCCGATCTGCCGCCGGTTCCTGTGCGGAACTTCTTTGCGGCAGGTCGCATGGGACCTATAGCACATTTTGTTATGCTGCATAACAAAACTAAGGTCGAAGTTCCGCGACGGCCACATCATTGACCCCCTTCCGGCCAACCCCTTGCCTTGGCTGGTGGGTTTGGACAGAGTGCCGCTCGAGAGCACTTAGGGCGGCCCGGGCGGCTGCAACCCGCGCAGGCGGGCGCCCGGTGCATCGGCAGGGAGGTGCGACATGGCAGGGCAGGTGCGGACCGGAACAGCCGGCTGGGTCTACGAGCCCTGGCGGGGAACCTTCTTCCCGCCGGGCCTGGTGCAGAAGAAGGAGCTGGCCTATGCCAGTTCGCGCCTGGGTTCGATCGAGATCAACGCCACCTTCCGCGCCAACCAGAAGCCGGACAGCTTCGCCAAATGGGCCGGCGAGGCGCGCGACGGGTTCGTCTTTTCCATCAAGGGGCCGCAGCTGGTCACCCATATCAAGCGGCTCAAGGATTGCCGGCAGGAACTGGCCAACTTCTTCGCCTCCGGTCCACTGGCGCTGGGGCCCAAGCTGGGTCCGTTCGTCTGGCAATTGCCACCCAATCTGAGCTTCAAGCCCGAGGTGCTGGGCGCGTTCCTCGCCATGCTTCCCCGGACCATGGAGGACTATGTGGCGCTGGCCGGCCAAGCCGACGGGCGGCTCAAGACGCCTCCTTTCCTGGACGCGGCCGGCGTCGGCCCCATCCGCCATGCCATCGAGATGCGGCATGCCAGTTTCGATGCGCCGGAAGCCAGTGCCATGCTGGCGGGGCACAATGTGGCGCGGGTCATCGCAGATACGGCGGACAATCCGGCCCGGGCGCTGACGGCCGACTTTGCCTATCTGCGCCTGCAGGGCCCCGCGCGGGGCGATGCGGGCGGTTACCAGCCGGACGACATTGCCGACTGGGCCGCGACCATCAAGGGCTGGGCCGAGGCGGGGCGGGACGTGTTTGCCTATTTCGTGCACGAGGACAAGCTGCACGCCCCGGCCAATGCCATTGCGCTGCGCCGCGCGCTGGGCATTGACCTTCCCGGCGATTGATCACAAGCCTGTTCTCCGCTGGAAATCGCCGCAATCGCGGGCTATCCAGCCTCCGCCCCATCAGCGTCAGCCAAGGTTCCCCCGCATGCCCGCCTCCATCTTCCAGCCGCTGGACAAGAAAGCCGCTGGAGTCGCCTTCCTCCTCGGTCTTGTGACCATCCTCACCGCGCTCGGGTCGCAGGTCTTCGGGGGCCTGGTGCCGTGCGAACTCTGCCTGGAGCAGCGCCTGCCCTACTATTATGGCCTGCCCATCCTGCTGATGATCCTCATCACCTGGAACCGGCTGCCATTGACCGTCTGGTACCTGGCCATGGCCATCGTCACCGCCATCTTCGCCTGGGGCGCCTATATGGGCGTGTTCCACTCGGGCGTGGAATGGGGCTTCTGGCCCGGCCCGACAGCCTGCACCGGCGTGGGCGGCGAGATGAATTTCGATGACCTCAGCAACCTGACGCCGGTCATCGGCTGCGACGTCGTGCAGTTCCGCTTCCTGGGGATTTCGCTGGCTGGGTACAATGCCCTGGTATCGCTGGCCATCGTGGCCCTGCTGGGCGTTTCGATCCTGGCCCAGATGCGGCGCAAGCACGCCTAGAGGCCAGCCTCCGGGCGTTCTTCGTCTTACGCCGCCCGCGGAGCGCCCGGCCCTTTTGGGTCGAGCGCGCGGGAAAGCCCTTCCCGGCCCTGTGCAGGCCGGGGCCGCCGGGTTCTAGTCCGCCTTGCGGTCGCGGAGGGCCGCCAGCTTGGCGAAGGGGCTGTCCGGGTCGAAGGCCTTTTCCTTGCGGTCCTCGCGCGGGCGCTCGAATTTGGGCCGCTCGTCGCGCTTGTCGAAGCGGCGGTTGTCGTTGCGGCCTTCGGGGCGCGGCTTGGGGTTGAGATGCTGGGCCTTGGACAGGTCCTGCTTCTCGCCTTCGGGACGCCGCTTGGCGGGCGGGCGCTGGCGCTCCTGGCGCGGCGGGCGCGCCTCGGCGGCCTCTCCGTCCGGGCGCCGGCGATGCTCGTGGCGCTTGCCGTCATGGCGTCCATGGTCACCGCGCTTGCCGCCGGGGAACCAGATTTCGTCGAATTCGGGTTCGGCGGGCGCAGCGCCTTCGGCGGCGGGAGCCGCCTCGATCACGGTCGTGTCGGGGATGGAGGGCGCCAGCTCCGGCGCCAGGACGGCCGGTTCGGCTTCGACGGGTGCGGCATCCACGGCGTCGATGGAAGCCGGATTTTCCGCCAACACCTCTTCGAGGGCAGGCGCTTCGGCCGAGGCCTCGGCTGCGGGCGCCGGCGCGGCCAGCTTGGGCGTGCGGCGGACGCGGTAACCGAGGGAACTGAGGATCGAAGCGAAGTCCTCGCCCGAGCAGCCCAGCAGCGAGGTCATTTCCACGGTGACGCGGAAGCCGTTGCCCTCGGCGGCACCGGCCGGCAGTTCGCCCTGGTAGGGGCGGCTGGCATCGAGCGCGATCAGCGGGCGGATGATGTCGGCCAGGCGTTCGAGGATGTCGATGCGGACCGCGCGCTTGCCGGCCACCTTGAACCCGGCCACTTCATAGAGGCGGGGATCGACTTCGGGGTCGACCACGAAGCTGGTGCGTCCGGAGAGCACGATATGGGGAATGTCGGTGACGCCGGGCTGGCGCACGCCGCCATGCTTGAGCGCGAACAGGATCAAGGCCAGTTCCCGCGGCGCCGGCTTCAGGCTCAGCGGCACATAGATGTGGTAGGCGCCGAACTTGACGCCCAGCTTGCGCATCTTGCCGCGCACGTCCTGGTCGAGCCCCTTGACCTCTTCGGCCACCTGCGAGCGGGGAATGAGCCCGAGATGCTCGAACAGCTGGAAGGCGATGCCGCGGGCGGCGCCATCCAGGTCGGCCGGCGCCTCGAGCGCCATGACCCCTTCGAGCACGGTGTTGATATGGTGGCGCAGCCAGAGCGACAGGCGGTCCTGCACGCGCTCGAGATCGGTGCCGGTCAGCGTCTCGTCGGCCAGTATGAGCACGCGCGGCCGATAGAGCGCGTCGCCCTCGATCAGTTCGGCGACGATATCGCCCTTCCAGCGCAGGCGTCCGTCGGTCGCCAGCACGAATTCCTCGTTGGGCGCCCCGGCCAGCCGCTCGGCCCGGTTGTGAATTTCGGGCGCCACCACCTGGTCGGCGGCGGAGCGCAACCCCTTGATGTCGGCGTCGCCATCATTGCGGGCGATGGTGAAGCGGAAGCCTTCGAGCGTGCCGATGAGATGGCCTTCCAGCCGCACTTCGCCACGCTCATTGATCTCGGGAGATACCATACGTTTGTCTTTCAGATGACGCAGCAAGACGCTGGTGCGCCGGTCGACGAATCTCTGGGTAAGCCGCTCATGCAGCGCATCA
>CAMLOA010000052.1 GCA_946481445.1 uncultured Devosia sp.
ACATTCCGCTGACGGTGCTGATCCTGCTTTCGGGCCTGGGCGCGGTGACCAACCAGTCCCTCGAGGCCGCCCGCGACGTGGGTGCCAATTTCGCGCAGGTCTTCTGGCACATCATCCTGCCGCGCATTTCCAACTCGATCCTGGTGGCGCTGTCTTTCTCGGTGCTGGGCATATTCTCGTCCTTCACCCTGCCCTATCTGCTCGGACCCGCCTCGCCCGAGATGATGGGACCGTTCATGCAGCGCACGTTCCGCGAGGTGAACGACCCCATCGCCGCCATCACGCAGGCGGTTATCACCTTCTGCTTCTGCATCGCCTTTGGCCTGTTCTACGTGCGCTCGGTCGCGCGCAACCAGGGGAAGTGAGCATGGCCACCACCCTTGCCGCACCGCGCCCCAGGCTCGACATTGCTGGCATCGCCTTCGCGGTTCTTCTGACACTGTGCATCGTGGTGCCGCTGCTGATCGTGGCCACGTGGGCCTTCACCGAGGTCTGGCGCTATCCCAACGTGGTGCCGCAGCAGTTCGGCCTGCGCTTCTGGAACCAGACGCTGACGCGCCCCGATGTGTGGTCGGCCCTGACCCTGAGCCTGCAACTGTCCACGGTGGTGACCCTGATTTCGGCGATCATCTGCCTGCCGGCTGCCTATGCCTTTGCCCGCATGAACTTCCCCGGGCGCAATATCCTGTTCTTCTCGTTCCTGGCTGGGCATGCCTTTCCCAAATTCGGCCTGCTGATCGCCATCGCGGTCATCTTCCTGCAGCTCAACCTGATCGGCACCTTCTGGGGCGTCGTGCTCATCCAGCTGGTGGGCACGCTGATGTTCATGATCTGGATCCCGGTTGCCGCGTTCCAGGCGGTGGACCGCCGCATGGAAGAGGCGGCGCGCGACGTGGGCGCCGGACCGTTCCGGGTGTTCTGGTCGATCACGCTGCCCCAGGCCGCGCCCACCATCGTGGCGGCGTTGCTGCTGAGCTTCGTGGGGACCTTTTACGAGACGGAGGGGGCATGGCTGATCGGGGCGCCCGGCATCCGCACCATGCCGGTGCTCATGATCAGCTATATCAACAACCAGATGGTGATCCAGTATGGCGCGGTGCTGTCCGTGATGCTGTGGGTACCATCGTTCATCGCGCTCATGTTCGCCCGCCGCGTCATCGGCGGCGGGGCATTCGCCCGCGGCTTCGGCGGTTAGGTCTGCATCCATGTCCGTTCTCAATATCCAAAACGTCTCAAAGGTCTTCGCAGGCGGGACGCGCGCCGTGGACGATTTCTCCCTCGAGGTCGCCGACGGGGAACTGGTCTGCCTGCTCGGGCCCTCCGGATCGGGCAAATCCACACTGCTGCGCATGGTCGGCGGCTTCGAGCGACCGACCAGCGGCCTCATCACCATCGACGGCGAGGACATTACGCAACTGCCCCCCGAGAAGCGTCCCACCGGCATGGTGTTCCAGAGCCACGCGCTGTGGACGCATATGGACGTATTCAAGAACCTGGCCTTCGGCCTGAAGCTGAGGCGGCTGCCCGCCGATGAAATCCGGCGCAAGGTGGAAGCCGTGCTCGACCTGGTAGGCCTGGCCGGTTATGGCGCGCGCCGGGTGACCCAGCTCTCGGGCGGCCAGCAGCAGCGCGTGGCGCTGGCACGCTCCTTGGTGCTCGAGCCCAAGATCCTGCTGCTGGACGAACCCTTTGCGAGCCTGGACCAGCACCTGCGCGAGCGGCTGAGAGAGGAAGTGCGTGATATCCAGCAGCGGCTGGGAATCACGACGCTTTTCGTCACGCACGGGCAGGACGAGGCGCTGTCTATGGCCGACCGCATCGTGGTGATGCGCGACGGCAAGACCGAGCAGATCGACCGGCCCGACGTGGTCTATCGCGAGCCGCAGACGCCCTTCGTGGCCGGCTTCATCGGCACCATGAACCTGGTGGACGGGACGGTCGACAAGGGCGTGTTCACCCGCGACAGGTTCAGTGTTGCGCTGCCCGTGCCCGACGGCCCGGTGACCCTGGCCGTGCGCCCCGAAGCGCTCGACCTGGAAGCAGCGGCCGAAGGCCCTGCCGTGGTGCATCGTGTTACCGACTATGGCAGCCATGGCCTGGTCGACCTCGACCTTGCCGACGGCACCCGGATCAAGGCGATGGTCTCGCATCCGGACCTGTTCAGGGCGGGTCAGACCGTGACGCTCAAACCTCGGGCCATCTCGGCCTTCCGCGACAATGCCTGCATCTACCGCAGCCAGACATGACCGAGCCCCTCTTCATCGAGCGCGCCGGCCATCGCACCTGGCTCAAATGGCATCGTGGGCGCCGCAGGATCGACGACCCCGTCTTTACCGGAAGCCGCATTGCCGAGGGCATGCGGCTTGGCGCGAGCGTCGAGGTCGACCTTGTGGTCACGGGCGACAAGGGTTTCGCGGTATTGCACGACAAGACGCTCGACCGGGAGACAACGGGAACCGGTCCGGTTGCCGGCACCTCCGACGCTGCCATCCGCCAGCTGCATCTGCGCGGCAATGACGGGGCCCCGATCGATGAACCGGTCATGCTGCTCGAAGACCTGTGTGCCCTGATGGCCCGCGAACGCGTCCATCCAAGTGCCTTGCTGCAGCTGGACTACAAGGAGGACGAAACCGTCCTCGACGCCCGGGCGCTCGAGAACTTCGCACGGGCCACGGCACCGGTGGCCGGCAGCATGATCGTCTCCTCCGGTTCGGCCGAAGCGGTACGGCTGCTCACGGCCGCCGTACCCGGCCTCCGCAGCGGTTACGACGCCAGCGACGAACAGCGGTTCCGAGCGGCAATGGCTGCGAAAGACCTGCAGGGCTTCGTGGACGCCGCCATTACCAACATGCCGGACGCAGAGATGATCTACCTCTACTGGGAAATCGTCACGCTGGCCGACGATGCCGGATTCGACATGATCGGCGCCTTCCACCGGGCCGGAAAGCGGATCGACGCCTGGACAATCCGGGAAGCCAGCGCCGCGACCAGACCCGTGGTGGAGCGGCTGCTGCACCTGAGGGCCGACCAGATCACGACGGACGACCCGGAGGGCCTGTTGAGCCTGATGGGCTAGGCAGGCTCCTTGGGCGGAACATCCTTGAGCATATCGAGCAGATAGGCGTGGGTCGGCCTGTTGGCGACGATCAGGGCTCCGGTCTTCTCGTAATGCTCGGGGCCGCGGCCCCACCAGTCGGTGACGACGCCCCCGGCTTCCTCGACCAGCAATATGCCGACGGCGGTGTCGACGAATCCGGTTTCTTCGAAATAGCCGGTGAGGCGGCCCATGGCGACGTAGGCGCAGCTATTGGCGGCACTGCCCACGATACGCACGGAACTGATCGGCGCGCGGATGGCATCGAGCCTGGCATAGGCGCCGGGATAGAGCTGCAAGCCCGGGGTGGGCAGGCCTGTGCCAATGTTCATGAGACCGATATCGGACTGCTCGCTGACCCGCAGCCGTTCGCCATTGAGGAAGGCGCCCTGCCCCTTGTGCGCGGTGAACATCTCATCGGACACCGGGTTGTAGAGCACGCCACACACGGTTTGGTCACCACGGCGCAGGGCGATCGAGATGGTGTAGTGCATGCCGTTGATGAAATTGGTCGTGCCATCGATCGGATCGACCAGCCAGCGATGCGGATCCGCCGTATCCACCGGGTCGAACTCTTCGCCCGTAAAGCTCCAGTCCGGATAGCGATCGAACAGGAAGCGGCGGATCAGCAGCTCGCTTTCCTTGTCTGCCTCCGACACGAAATCAGCCGGACCCTTTATGCCGATCTCCAGCTCGCGGAACCGGCGGAAATAGTCCAGCGTCAGCGACCCGGCCTGCCGGGCAATGGTGACCATGTCGGCGAGCACGGACTCGTAGTCGACAGGCATGTGAGATGCTCCTGGGCACAGAAATAGAATGGACATTCCTACATCAGGCGCCGACGGAACGCCAATGCCGCAGCAATGCCGGGACCATTCCCATAGCCGACCGGCCCGGCTTGACGCGCGCCTTTTGTTCCCTTTATGTTCCCATGCTGAGGTGTGTGGTGGCGGGCGCGACAATTCTCCATGCAGATCTGGATGCGTTCTATGCATCGGTCGAGCAGATGCTCGACCCGTCGCTGCAGGGCAAGCCCATCGCCGTTGGTGGCGGCGTCGTGCTCGCCGCGTCCTACGAGGCCAAGGCCTTCGGGGTCAGCGGGGGCATGGCTGGCCGGCGGGCGAAGGAATTGTGTCCCGGCCTGATCTTCGTGCCCGGTCACTTCGACCGCTACCAGGCCCTCGGGGATGCGGCGATTGCCATCCTGGGCGACTATACGCCGCTGGTCGAACGGATATCCATCGACGAGGCCTTCGCCGACGTGGCGGGGTGCGAGCACCTGTTCGGACCGGCCGAGGAGATCGCCCGGACCGTGCGCCGCCGGGTGCGGACGGAGGTGGGACTGCCCATTTCGGTCGGGCTTGCCCGTACCAAGCACCTGGCCAAGATCGGCTCGCAGGTCGCCAAGCCGGACGGCCTGGTGGTGATCGACCCGGCAGATGAACTGACATTCCTGCACGCCTTGCCCGTGGGGCTGATGTGGGGCATCGGCCCAGTGACGCAGGCCAAGCTCAACGAGGCGGGAATCACCACCATCGGCCAGTTGGCTGCCATGCCAGGGCGGTCGCTGGAGGGGCTGGTCGGCGTGGCGGCCAGCGCCAAGCTGGGCGCGCTGGCCTGGAACAGCGACCCGCGTAGCATCGAGACGCGCGTCCGCGCACGGTCGGCCGGGGCGCAAGCGGCCATGGGGCGACGGGACTTCACTGTCGCCGTATGCAGGCCGGTCCTGCGCATGCTGGCCGACAGAATTGCCTCGCGGCTGCGGCACAAGGGATGGGGCGGGCGCACGATCACCGCCCGGGTCCGGTTTGCCGACATGCGCGCGGTGATCCGGGCCACAACCCTGCCCGAGCCGGTTTCGGCCACCGTCACCATCGCTGAAATCGCCGAGGAACTGGTGGGCGTGGTCTATCGCGACTATCCGCGCGAGCGGCAGATATCGCTGCTCGCCATATCGGTGTCACAACTCGAGCCCCAGCGCGTGCTGCAGCTCGAACTGGGGCTGGGCCGCGACAACCCGCAGCGCCCCGGAACACGCAGGGGCGCCGCGCGCTGGCAAGCCGACCGCGCCATGGACAGTGTGCGGAACCGTTTCGGCAAGGGAGCGATCGCCTACGGGGCCACCGGGTTCGGCGCGGCGCGATCCGTTCCCGATGCTTTCCGCGAGCTCGCCGAGAAGGACCTCTGAGGCTCCAGCCTCCGAGTGGGCAATCCACACCTTGCGGACAGGTACCCGCGGCAGGGGTCGATGCGTTGACAAGCAAAATGTAAACGACTACATTCCAATGTAAACGACTACATTGCAGTCAAACGCACTGCAGGGCGGAGGAGACGTCGTGGTGAAACCCACCTTGACGATGGTTGCGGAGCGGGCCGGAGTGTCCGTTGCCACGGTGTCGCGGTCGCTGCATGGCGACCCGGCCGTCGTGGCCAAGACCCGCGCACATGTCCTGCAGGTCTGCAAGGACCTTGGCTACGCGCCATCCATGGCCGGGCGGCGGCTGAAGCAAGGCGCGAAAGCCGTTGTCGGGTTGAGCCTGGGCGCGCGCGACCATGCCGCCGGGCGCTATGTCGCGCTGATCCACCAGGCCCTGTCGCAGCAGCTCGCGCGCTCCGGCTGGTCGGTGGAACTGATCCACAGCGCGGACTTTCATCGCGGACTGGATGTGGGCGGGCTCATCCTCATCGGCGTGCAGGCCGACGACCCGCGCATAGCCGCGCTCGGCGACAGCGACATTCCTGTCGTGTCGGTGGGCCATGATGCCCCTGGATTCCGGGTCGCGCCAGACGATGCGGCGGGCGCACGGCTGGCAATCGACCATCTGCTGGGCCTCGGCAGGCGCCGGCTCGCGGTGATTGCGTCCCGCGACGTGCGCGGCGACCTGTCGCTGCGTATCCAGGCGGCCCTTGCGGGCATCCGCGCCGCCGGAATCGAGCCGTTACTGCTCGAAATGCAGCCCCAGACAACGCCGACCCTGGAGGGCTACCGCACGGTGGCAAGGGCCGTGTCAGCGGGAGTCCTGCCCTTCGACGGCCTCTTCTGCGAGACCGACGAAGCAGCGCTGGGCGCCCAGGCCGCCCTGGAGGATGCAAAGATTTCCGTGCCTGGGCAGGTCGCCCTGATGGGCTTCGACGACCTGCCGGGCCTTGCCGGCCGGCTGACGACCATCCGGCAGGATATTCCCCAGATTGCCGGGGCGGCCATCGGCCTGCTCGACGAGGCAAGACAGGGGCGCAAGCCGCGGGCGGTGCTGCTGCCCGTGCAACTGATGAAGAGAGAAACGGCCTAGGCAAAAAAGCCCGGCCTTTGGGAGGACTAACATGAAGAAGACTGCAATTCTGCTGGCCGGGGCATCGCTGCTGGCCGTGAGCACGGCTGCCCAGGCGGAGACGGTGCGCATCTCGGGATGGGGCGGCACGGAGGTCGCCATCGTCAACGGGCTCATCACCGACGTGCTCAAGGACGAGATCGCCGCGGCCGGAATCGAGGTCGTCTATGAGCCGGTGGACGGCGACTTCAGCCAGTTCATCCTCAATGGACTTTCGGCAGGAACGGCGCCCGACCTGTTCTACACGGACATCTTCTGGGCACGGTCGATCTTTGGTGCCGGCCAGGCCGACCCGGTGACGACCGACCTGTCCGCCTTCGATCCCAACCTGGTGGCGGCCTTCACCTACGATGGCCAGGCCATGTCGATCCCCAAGGACTTCAACACGCTGGCGCTGCACTTCAACAAGGACATCTTCGACGATGCCGGGGTGGAATACCCGACCAATGACGAGACCTGGGACACGCTCCAGGCCAAGCTGGTGGCCGTGCATGAGGCGCTGCCCGACGTGGAGGGCCTCTGCCTTGTCGCCGACTATGCCCGCTTCGCCGAGTTTGCGCTGGGCACGGGATGGGAGCCGTTCGGCGAGGACGGCAAGACCCTGTTCGACGAGGACTTCAAGCGGGCCTTTGCCTTCTATACCGGGCTGGTCGAGGCTGGTGCCGCGGTGCCGGCGGCCGATGTCGGCCAGGGCTGGACGGGCGGGTGCCTGGTTGCCGAACTCAGCGCCGTTGCCATCGAGGGCGCCTGGATCATCGGCGCCATCAAGGACAGCGCGCCCAACATGAACTACGGCACGGTGCGCCTGCCCAAGGATCCGGTTACAGGCGGCAGCGGCAACCTGATCTTCACGGTGGGCTGGACGGTGAACGCCGCCTCCGCGGTCAAGGACAGCGCCCACAAGCTGGCCGACCTGCTTACCAGTGAGGAGGCGCAGCAATGGGTGCTGGAACAGGGCCTGGCTCTGCCCAGCCGCTCGTCGATGGCGCAAGGCGAGTACCTGCAAGGCGATTCCCAGGAGCAGGTCACCAACCGCATCGTGTTCGAAGGCCTGACCGACACCAATGTCGAGCCCTACTTCTTCGGCGACCTGGGCGGTGCCTGGATGGAGCCGGTCAACGCCGCCCTCAACGCCGTGATGCTGGGCGAGCTCGACGTCGATACGGCCATAGCCCAGGCGCAGGCGCGCCTGGACGAGCTGCAGCAGTAACGCCGCATCCGCAATGACCGGGGCCGCAACGCGGCCCCGGCTGGGGAGGGAGACCAGCCATGCTCAACCTGCGCCAAAAGGAAGCGATCGCCGGGTGGCTGTTCGTGCTGCCCTTCCTGGTCTCGCTGACCCTGTTCTTCGCCTTCGCGGCGGTCCGGACGCTGATCTTCAGCTTCACCGACTTCAACCTGTTCAATGTTCCCGGCTTTGTCGGGCTCGGAAACTACTTCGCCCTGCTTTCGGACCGGCTGTTCCTGCTGGCAGTCGGCAACACGCTGGGGTTCTCCATCATCGTCACCGTCATCCAGACGCTGCTGGCGCTGCTGCTGGCGGTGCAGGTCAACCGGGCCGTGCGCGGCAGGTCCATCGTGCGCACGGTGTTCTACGTGCCATCGATCATGTCGAGCGCGGCCATGACGCTGATCTTCCTGTGGCTGTTCCAGCGCGAGGGCCTGATGACCCAGATGGTGCAGTTCGCGGTCAACAACCGCTGGTATCTGGGGCTGTTCGCGGCCCTGGCCGTGCTCGTTCAGGCTGGCCTCGTGCTCAATGCCCGCCGCCGCTATGAGGGAGTGTCGCTGGCCGATCCGCTTTTCCTGGCCATGGCCGTCCTGACGGCGCTGGCCGCCACATTCGCGCTGCGGCTGGCCGGTGCCCTGCCCACCTATGATGACCAGTTGCTGATTTCCTGACTCAACACGCAGGCGCGATTCCTGTTCCTGCCTCAGACCCTGTGGTCGGTTGCGCTGATGAACATCTTCACCACCGTGCCAACGCTGATGTTGCTGTTCCTGGCCGGGCTGCAATCCATTCCGACCCCGCTTTACGAGGCGGCCGAGATCGATGGCGCCAACGGCTTCCAGCGCTTCCGCGACATCACCATTCCGGCCATCGCCCCGGTGACCTTTGCCGTGGTGACCCTGGGCATCATCGGCACGCTGCAGATGTTCGACCAGGTAGCCATTCTTGGCGACGCCGCTCCGCTCGAGAGCCGCGTGACCCTGGCCTACTACATCTACGCCAATGCCTTCCCTGGGGGCGCGACGCCCAATATCGGCGCGGCGAGCGCTGCCGCCATCGTCCTGGGCGTGCTGACGCTGGCAGTGGTCTACCTGCAGCGTGCCCTGGGCATCCGTGACACGGTGAAATGAGATGAGCAGCTT
>CAMLOA010000053.1 GCA_946481445.1 uncultured Devosia sp.
CGGCGGCGTCCATATCGGATCCTCCCGTGTGAGGGGGCTCATATTGGTGATGTCCTCCCCCCGGCGCATGGCGATATTCATGCGGAACGAATTGCCGATGCGTTCGGAGCGCTCCACGAAGAGCGCGGCGATATCGGGCGGGCAGACATCCTCCACAGTACGCCGGAACAGGGCCAGCCAGCGGCGGAAGTGATCGTCGGACAGCTCGGGAATGGCCATGTGCTTGGGCATGGGGCGACCGAAATAGCGGCCGGTGCCCAGGAGCATGGAGCTCCAGAAATCGGCGATCGTATCGAGGTGGGCGGGCCAGGCTTCCGGCGCGATGACCCGGTTGAAGACCGGACCGATGACGGGATCGCGGCGGGCGTCGGCATAGAAGCGATCCACCACCAGCCGGATCATGGCTTCGTCCAGACCGGGCGGCGTATCCCAGCCGATGCGCGTGAGGCGCGTGCCGACGGGCGGCCGGGCAGCATCAGTCACTTGCGGCCTCGCGGATGGAGTAGCTGCAGCGGCGGCCGCCCGAGACGATATGCTCCTCGCGGGTGACGGTCACGCCGGGGCCGAGCACGGCGCGGAACACATCGAGCTCGGCGCGGCAAAAGCCCTGGCAGGCGCTGGCGGCCGCGCAGATGGGACAATGGTTCTCGACCAGCAGCAGCGAACCGTCCTCCTGTTCGCGCCAATCGGCCATATAGCCTTCACCCGAGCGGAGGCCGGCCAGTGCGTCGACCTTGTCGTGCAATGGCATGGAGGGGGTGACGGCCGCCTCGTATGCGGCGCGCGTCTCGGCCTCGCGGGCGGCGATGATGGTATCCAGTGCCCCCTCGCCCAGCTGGCCGCGAATGACGGACAGCAACTGCACCGTGAGCGCAGCATGTGTGTCGGGGAAACGCGCCTGGGCAGCGGGCGTGAGGCTCCAGCTCTGGGTCGGGCGTCCGACCCCACGCGCCTCGCTTGCGGCAACGACCAGGCCTTCCTCGGCCAGGCGCGCGAGCTGCTGGCGCGCGGCTTCGCCCGTGGTGCCCAGCAGGCGACCAAGGGCCGCGGACGACAGGGCCCCATGCATCTTGAGGGCCATCAGCACCCGCTCGGCCGGACTGCGCGGCGACCAGGATGCGGCATCGGGAGCGGCGGCCAGGGAAGGCAACTTTTCCAAGGATGGACTTGACATATTTGGCGGTTCGGTTTTCAAAGCCATGACTTGGAAATTAGTCGGCATGCGGTCGAAAGGCAAGACCCGTGCTGCCGTGCCAGAGGAGAACGACCATGGCCTTCGAACTGCCCGCCCTGCCCTATGCCCATTCCGCCCTCGCCGAACGCGGCATGAGCCAGGAAACGCTGGAACTGCACCACGACAAGCATCACCAGGCCTATGTCACCGCCCTCAATGGCTTCGTGGAAAAGAATGCCGACCTGCAGGGCAAGTCGCTCGAAGAAATCATCGCCTTCGCCAATGGCAAGGCAGACCTCGCGCCGGTGTTCAACAATGCTGGCCAGCACTGGAACCACATCCATTTCTGGAACGCGCTTTCGCCCAGCGGCGGCACGCTGCCGGGCAGACTGGAGGCCAAGATCGTGAGCGATTTCGGCTCGGTGAATGCGTTCAAGGACAGCTTCAAGACCGCCGCGACCACCCAGTTCGGCTCAGGCTGGGCCTGGCTGGTGCTGGGCCAGGACGGCAAGCTCAAGACGACCAAGACGCCCAATGGCTCCAATCCGCTGGCGACGGGCGAGGGCAAGCCGCTGCTGGGCCTCGACGTATGGGAGCACAGCTACTATGTCGACTTCCGCAACCGCCGTCCGGACTATGTGACCAACTTCCTCGACAAGCTGGCCAATTATGAGTTCGCAGAAGCCAATCTCGGCTGAGCTTGACGGGCAGGCGGGAGAAGGATCGTGATCATCGACATGACCGATTTCGAACTGCCCGACACAATGCGCCTTCACCCGGCCCGACGGCCGCTGGTGGACCATCGCGAATATCGTGACGCCATGAGCGGCATGGCGTCCACGGTCTGCCTGGTCACCGCACGCCGGGGCGACGAGCGGGTCGGCCGCACGGTCACGTCGGTGATGTCGCTGTCGGCCAGCCCGCCTATCATCCTGGTGTCGATCGACATCGTCAGCCGGATGGCCGACCTCATCGCCAAGACGGGCGGGTTCTCGTTTGCCATGCTGGCCGATGACCAGGTCGAGATCGCCGATGCCTTCGCCGGACAGGTCGATCCCGCCCACCGGTTCGGGCTGGGACGATGGGAGCAGTGGTCGTCGGGCCATCCCAGGCTGGTGGGGGCGCTGGCGGCGCTGGACTGCGATGTGATCGGATCGATCGAGACGGGCACGCATGTACTGTTCGCCGGCGCGGTGGCGGATGCGGAAACCGGCGCCGGCCGTGCACCCCTGGTATGGCAGGGTAGACAGTACCGGCGCATGAGCGGGCTCGACTAAGCGCCGGGGCGGTGCCAAGCTGAGCGGGTTGATTTGGCCTTGCCGGCAACCCTCGGGCCGGGTGGCACGTTGTGCGCAGCGAGGAAGAGCCCATGCCCCGCTACTACTTTCACTACCGGACCGATGACGAGCTGATCCGCGATACGGACGGGCGCGAACTCGACAACCTTGCCGCCGCCGAGCACAGCGCCGCCGAACTGGGTCGCGCCATCGTCGACAAGGCCGCCAGCGCGGGGGAGGATACCCGCCTGCCCCGATCCATCGAAATCACCGACGCCCAGGGCGAGGACCTGCTCTATGTGGTGTTCTGGGCAGGGCCGAAGCTGGGCGACGGCACCGCATCGCCCGTGGAGCCTGCAACTGTACATTGAGGCGGCGGGCATGGCCCTGCCTCCAAAAAAGCTAACGCCGGCCAGGGGCCGGCGTTTTTTTTCTGGGCGCCCGATGCCACATTACTGCGGGGCACCGGCATAGATCTGGTCGAAAAGACCGCCATCTCCGAAGAAGCGGGGCTGCGCTTCGGTCCACCCCCCGAAATCGGCAATGGTCACGAGGTTAACCGCGCCAAAGCGCGCCATGTCCTCCGGTGCGGCGGCTTCCGGGCGGAAGGGGCGGTAGAAGTTGGCGGCGGCCAATGCCTGGGCTTCGTCCGAATAGAGGTAGCCCAGATAGGCCTCGGCCAGGTCTCGCGTGCCGCGGGCATCGGCATTGCGATCGACAACGGCGACCGGGGGCTCGGCCAGGATGGAGATCGATGGCGTGACGATATCGAAGGCGTCCGGCCCCAGTTCCTCGAGGGCGAGGTAGGCCTCGTTTTCCCAGGCCAGCAGCACGTCGCCAATGCCGCGCTGCACGAAAGTGGTGGTCGAGCCGCGGGCGCCGGTGTCCAGCACCGGAACGTGGCGGTAGAGCTGGCCGACGAAATCCTGCGCGGTCTGGTCGGAGCCGCCCGGTTGCGCCTTGGCCCAGGCCCAGGCGGCCAGCAGGTTCCAGCGGGCACCGCCGGATGTCTTGGGGTTGGGCGTGATGACCTCGACCCCATCCTTGATCAGGTCGCCCCAATCGCTGATGCCCTTTGGATTGCCCTTGCGGACGAGGAAGACGATCGTGGACGTATAGGGGGCATTGCTGTTTTCAAACGTGCCACGCCAGTCGGGGCGGATCAGGCCGGCACCGGCTATGGCGTTGATGTCGCTTTCGAGCGCCAGCGTCACGACATCGGCCTCGAGCCCGTCGACAACGGTTCGGGCCTGGGCGCCTGATCCGCCATGGGTGACCTGCACGGCCACCTTTTCGCCGGAGGTCTCGGCCCAGTGCGCCACGAAGAGTTCGTTGAACTGGCGATAGAACTCCCGGGTGGGGTCATAGCTTACATTGACCAGCGTCCGGTCCTGTCCATGGGCGGTCACGGCGAAGGCAAAGACCAGGGAAAGCCCCAGGGCGGCATAGGCCAGCAGGCGTGCAAGGCTCTTCATCTCACTCACTCCCGTCTCGTTCGACGCTAATACACTACCTATTCGGTCGCCTTTGTAGAAGGCATGCGGTTTTGACGACCGATGTAGTAGAGAAAAGATTTTTGCGCGGTCCGGCCCGTTTTCGCCGAACTCGATCCGCCAGCCGGCAAAAGTGCGACGATGACGCAATGACGTTCCAGCGTCTTAACAATGTGGAAATGCGGACAGGCCTGTCATCCGATCCAAGCCCATCCTGCGGTATTGTCCGAAGGGATGGCAGACAGGGACGCTGCGGGTGCCTAAAGTGGCCGCGCGAATGGGGAGTCGTCTATGGATCGATCAGTCAGTAACCGGCCAGTTTTGCTGGCGCGGGCCGAAGCGCTTCAGAACGAGGATGCAGCCTTCGGGCAATTCCTTGGGGCGGCGGTGCGCGCCACGGACGCCGAGGATCTCAACCGTCTGCCGCCAGAGACGTTCGAGGCCATCGCACGGCGCTCCTTTGCCAGTGTGGCCCGGCATAGCGGTGACGCCAGCGGCGTGACGCTGACCCCGCCTGTGCGCGCCGGCGAACCACTGGTGATCGACGTCATCTCCCCCGACATGCCGTTTATTGTGGACAGCGCTCTGGCAGCCCTGCGCGCGGCGGGGGGCACTGTGCGCCTCTTCGCCCATCCCGTGATCCGCGCGACCGACGGGCGGGCGCTGAGCGTGCTGCATATCCACAGCGACCCGGTGGCCGACATGGAGGCGGTGGCGCGGGAAATTGGCAGCACGATGGCCGAGGTGGCCCGCGCCGTACGCGACTGGCAGCCGATGCTGGAGCGCCTGCGACGGGCCATGGGCGACCTGGAACGCAGTGGCGTCGGCCACAAGGAAGAATCCCTGCGGTTCCTGGAATGGCTGATCGAGCACAACTTCACCTTCCTGGGGATGCGCGAGTATCGCGCGTCCGGGGAGGAGCTGGAGCCCGTGGCCGGCAGCGGCCTGGGGATCCTGCGCGACGCCGATTTCAAGGTTCTGCGGAGCGGTCCGACCTTCGTGGAATCGACGCCGCAGCACACCGCGTTCCTCGCTTCGGCCGAGCCTCTGCTGGTGACCAAGGCCAATGTCCGGGCCCGGGTGCACCGCCGCGTACATATGGACTATGTGGGGGTGAAGCTGCTCGGCGCGGACGGCAAGGCCAGTGGCGAATTGCGCATTGTGGGGCTCTTCACCTCGCAGGCCCTCGCGACGCCCCATACCGATGTGCCGATCATCCGGCGGAAGATCGCCGAAGTGATGCGCAAGTCGGGCGTGGATCCGCTCGGCCATGACGGACGGGCGCTGCTGAGCGCGCTCGACTCCTACCCGCGCGACGAGCTGTTCCAGATCGGCGTCGAGCAGCTGTTCGAATTCTCCACCGCCATTGCCGCACTCTACGACCGGCCGCGCGTGCGGGTGCTGCCGCGCATCGACCGCTTCGACAACTTCGTTTCCGTGCTGGTCTATGTGCCGCGCGACCGCTACGACAGCGAGGCGCGGGCCCGCATCACGCGCTACCTCGCGCAGGTCTATGACGGGCGCGTTTCGGCCTATTATCCCAACTTTCCCGAGGGCGACCTGGTTCGCCTCCATGTCATCATCGGCCGCAATGGCGGCCCCACGCCCCGCCCCAGCCGCCTGGAACTGGAAGGCCATGTCGACGGACTGACGAGCAATTTCGGCGACCTGCTGGCTTCGGCTGCGCCTGATCCGGCGACGATCAGCGACTACCGCGCGGCCTTTTCGGCAGCCTACCAGTCGCGCAACACCGCGCAGGACGCGCTGGGCGACATTGCGGTGCTCCGGGAACTGGGTGACGGCGTGGCCATCCGCCTGCGGTCGCGCAGCGGCGCGGATGGATCGCTGGGTCTCAAATTCTACCACCGGGAAAGCGCCATTCCGCTCAGCGACCGCGTGCCGATGCTGGAGGCGTTCGGCTTCCGGGTTATCGACGAGCGGACCTATACGGTGGTGCCGCGAGACGGGGTGGAGCGCTATCTGCACGACATGGTGCTCGAACCTGCCGATGGCAGCGCATTCGATGCGGCAGCACGGGGCAAGGCGGTCGAGGATGGCCTGCTGGCCGTGTGGAACGGGGAAGCCGAGAGCGACCAGCTCAATGCGCTGGTGACGCGGGCCGGACTGAGCTGGACCGATGCGGCGCTGCTGCGCGCGTTGTCGCGTTACCTCAGGCAGGTGGGCGTTTCCTATTCGCAGCGCTACATCGCGCAGGTGCTGGTGACCCAGGCGGGCGCGTCGGCGGCGCTGATCGCCCTGTTCAACGCCCTGCACGACCCCGGGCAAGCGGACCGGGCCGCCAAGGCGGACGCTGCGCGGGCAGCGCTGGCGGCCGCCCTCGACGCCATGGCTTCGCTCGATGAGGACACGATCGTGCGCCGCTTTGCCAACCTGGTCGAGGCCTCGGTCCGCACCAATGCCTTCCAGCGCGATGCCGAGGGCAACCGGCTGCCGGCCCTGGCCATCAAGTTCGACAGCAGCAAGGTCGATGGCATGGCCGCGCCGCGGCCGTACCGCGAGATCTCCGTCTATTCGCCGCGGGTGGAAGGCATCCACATGCGTTTCGGCGCCATTGCGCGCGGCGGCATACGCTGGTCGGACCGGCCCGAAGACTTCCGGACCGAAGTGCTGGGGCTGGTCAAGGCACAGCAGGTGAAGAACGCCGTGATCGTGCCGGTCGGCGCCAAGGGCGGCTTCGTGCCCAAGCGGCTGGCGGCGGGAATGGCGCGCGAGGCCATCCAGGCGGAGGGCGTGGCGAGCTACAAGATCTTCATCGGGTCGTTGCTCGACGTGACCGACAACCTGGTGGATGGCGCGGTCGTGCCGCCAATGGACCTGGTCCGGCGCGACGGGGACGACCCCTATCTGGTGGTCGCGGCGGACAAGGGCACGGCAAGTTTCTCGGACACGGCCAACGGCATTGCCATTGCGCGCGGCTTCTGGCTGGGCGACGCCTTCGCCTCTGGCGGATCGGCCGGGTATGACCACAAGAAGATGGGCATCACGGCCCGCGGGGCCTGGGAAGCGGTCAAGCGCCATTTCCGGGAGATGGACCGCGACATCCAGCGCGAACCGTTCACGGTGGTCGGCGTGGGCGACATGAGCGGGGACGTGTTCGGCAACGGCATGCTGCTCTCGCCCGAAATCCGGCTGCTGGCGGCGTTCGATCACCGCGATATCTTCATCGACCCCAATCCGGACGCGCGGGCAAGCTTTGCCGAACGGCAGCGCATGTTCGCCCTGCCCCACTCAAGCTGGCAGGACTATGACAAGAGCCTGATCTCGGCGGGGGGCGGAGTGTTTCCGCGCAGCCTCAAGGCCATCCCGCTGTCGCCGCAGATGCGGACTGTGCTGGGCCTGGCCGGCGAACAGGCAACACCCGCCGAGGTGATGTCGGCCATTCTCAAGGCGGAGGCGGACCTGCTGTGGTTTGGCGGCATCGGCACCTATATCCGGGCGAGCCTGGAGACGGATGCCGAGGTCGGCGACAGGGCCAATGACGCCATCCGCGTGACGGCAGGCCAGGTGCGGGCCAAGGTGGTGGGCGAAGGCGCCAATCTGGGCGTGACCCAGCGTGGCCGCATCGAATTCGCGCTCAAGGGTGGGCGGATCAATACCGACGCCATCGACAACTCGGCGGGCGTCAATTCGAGTGACCTCGAGGTCAACATCAAGATTGCCGTGACCCCGCTGACTGCCAGCGGCGTGCTGACCCAGGACGAGCGCAACGCGTTCCTGGCCGGGATGACCGACGAGGTTGCGGCGCTGTGCCTGCGCAACAACTACCTGCAGGGCCTGGCGCTGTCGCTGGCACAGCGCCCGGGCGCGGGCGAACTGCCGGACCACCGCGAGCTGATCGAGCGGCTGGAAGCGCGCGGCCTGCTCGACCGGGCCGTCGAGTTCCTGCCCAGCGATGCGGCGCTAGAGGTGCGGACTGCGAGCGGCAAGGGCCTGATGCGGCCCGAACTGGCCGTGATCCTGGCCTATGCCAAGCTGACGCTCTATGCCGACCTGCTCGACGGACATTCGATCGACGACGCCTATCTGGCGGGCGAACTGTTCCGGTATTTCCCCGAAACCCTGCACAAGAGCTATCCCGACGCGGTGAGGAGTCACCGGCTGCGGCGGGAGGTGATTGCCACCGTGCTCGCCAATGCCATGATCAATCGCGGCGGGCCGGCCTATGTGAGCGAACTCACCGCGGCCACCAGCGCCAGTCCGGGCGAGGTGGCACTCGCCTATGCGGCGACGCGCGACGTCTATGGCCTGACCGAACTCAACAGCATGATCGATGCCCTGGACGGGTCGATCAGCGGCGGTGTGCAACTCGGGCTCTATGCCGAGGTCATGTCGCTGCTGCGGCAGGAGAGCCTGTGGTTCCTGCGCAATGCCGACGTGACGCAGGGGGTGACGGGGCTGGTGCAGCGGCACGCGGCGGGCGTATCCGCGCTCAAGGCCATATTGCCCGGCGCCCTGCCGGCTTCGCTGGCGGAGGGCGTGACGGCACGGGAGGCCGAACTGACAGGCGCCGGCGTGCCGGAGGCCCTGGCGCGCGCCATCGCCCTGTTGCCGGTGGTCAGCTATGCCAGCGACATCGTGCTGGTGAGCGAGCGCACCGGCGTGCGCGTGGAGGACGGCGCGGCAGCGTTCTTCGGCGTGGTGGCGGCTTTCGACCTTTGGCCCGTGATCGCGCAGGGCCGCGCCCTGGTGCTGGCGGACCGGTTCGATCGCATGGCGCTGGACCGGGCACTGGCCAACCTGATGCGGGCGCAGCGCGACCTGACCGCCGACGTGTTGCGGGCGGCGGATGGGCCGGTGGACGAGCGCCTGACGGTCT
>CAMLOA010000054.1 GCA_946481445.1 uncultured Devosia sp.
ATAATGATCCGCGTTGCCGCTATCGCTGCCGCCATGCTGCTGGCTGGGGTGACCATGACATCGGCCATGCCGATCGATGCCGACATCGCCGCCTTCGTCCATGCGGACGGTTTCACGCAGGCCGATGCCTACGCCCTGGAGCAGGGTCTCAACCCGCTCTGGCTCGACAGGCAGAGCATTTCGCCGGGCGGCCAGGTGGGGCCGCTGGAAAAGGCGGTCATCCTGGCCACCAGCGCCATCGGCTCGACCCGAACCCGCACGGCAATCAGCTATGGCGAACTGATCCGGGAGGAAGACGGCGCACCCCTGGCCGTCAGCTTCGTCGAGGTGCGCCACTACAATCTCGGCCCGGCCCTTCATGCGCAGGCGGTTGAAGAACTGGGAGCCGAGAACGTCGCCGATGTCGACGTTTTCGGGACTGGCGACCACATGGCCTGGCGCTTCGTGTTCCAGCCCCTGATGGGCAATACCGCCGTGCTGATGGACGCCAGCAGCCGCACGATCTCGGACAAGGAGGCCAGCCGGCAGGACTGCAATGGCCGCCCATGCCTGGCCACCTATATCGACGTCATGGATGACTGGCAGGATATCGAGGGTACACTGCCCGCATGGCCGGAGCTCTACACAACCGCCGAAGAGGGCGTCACGACGCCCGCCCATGCCATCGCGCAACTGGCCGTGCTCGGTTACTGGGCCAACGCCGAATCCGGTTACTACCAATGGACTGGCGGAGAGCACCCCGAATCCATTTCCGACACCACGCCCTACCGCTTCATCACCATAGACCGCAATCTGGGCCAGGAAGGCACCATCGACACCGTCTGGCGCGAGACCGAGCTCATGGATGATTCGCTCTCGGCGATATCGTTCCGGCACATAGACGTCGCCGGCCAGGTCTACCTGATGCGTGCTGCCGAGACGCGTTGAGCGGCGGACGGCATTGACTTGCGTGATGCCCGCCCTATCCTGTGGGCACCATGATGATGATCAAGTCGCTCAAGTTCGCCGTGTTCCTGCGCGCCTGATGGCGCCCTGACGGGACAATTGCCGGCGGCGCAGCCGCCCTGTCGTCCGCATTGGCGGACACGCGAACTCATGGACATTTCCAATGCCTGGCATCTCACCCGCGCTGACGGCAGCGCAAATCGATACATTCATCACCGACGGCTTCGTGCGTCTCGACGGAGCATTTTCAAGGGACCTGGCCGAACAGGGCCGCGCGATCCTGTGGGCGGCTACGGGGTGCGACCCTGACAACCCGACAAGCTGGACGAAACCGGTAGTCCGGCTCGGCCACATGACCCAGCCGCCATTCCGGGCCGCAGCCAATACGCCACTCCTGCAGTCCGCCTATGACCAATTGGCCGGACAAGGCCGATGGCTGCCTCAGGGCGGGCTGGGCACCTTTCCGGTCCGTTTTCCAGTTGCCCAGGATGCTGGCGATACCGGCTGGCATATCGATGGCAGCTTTACCGGCGATGACTACAAGGACTTCCTGGACATAAGGGCCAACATCGTCTCCAGGGGCCGCGCCTTGCTGATGCTGTTCCTGTTCTCCGATGTTGGCGAAGACGATGCGCCGACGCGCATCAGGGCCGGTTCGCACCTTGAGGTGGCCCGCTATCTCGCGCCGGCCGGCGAGAAGGGCCGGTCATTGCGCGACATGATCGCGGACCGGCCGGACTGGTTCGATACCGGTCGCGAGGCTCTGGCGGTCGGTGAGGCGGGGACCGTCTATCTGTGCCACCCGTTTCTAGTCCATGCCGCTCAGGCGCATCGCGGCGGCCGGGTCAAGTTCATGGCCCAGCCTCCACTGCTTCCTCGTGGCGATCTCGTCCTGGACCGGCCCGACGGAGGCTACTCGCCCGTCGAGCAAGCCATCCGGCTGGCCATGGCGCAGCACTGACCGACGATGGGCGGAGCCAGTCTCCGCCCAACCCTCACAGTCATGGTCGTCAGTTGAAGAAGCGCGCAACCTCGACCAGCGCGCCCTCCACCGCTGCATCATCCACGTCCAGGTGGGTCACCCACCGCTGCTGTCCATACTGGTTTGTGATGCCGATGCCACGCACGGCAAGGAACGATGCGAAACGGTCGCCCAGGTCAGCTGCGGCGCCGACGAAGACAATATTGGTATCCGGCCGGGTCACCTGCAAGGCCGGAAAGGCGGCTAGACCATCGGCAAGCCGGCGGGCCCGGCGATGGTCGTCTGCCAGCCGCTCGACATTGTGGTCGAGTGCATAAAGACCGGCGGCGGCGAGGATGCCCGATTGGCGCAGGCCGCCACCCAACATCTTGCGATGACGGCGAGCCGTGTCGATGAGATCCTGGCGGCCGACCAGAACCGACCCCACCGGCGCACCAAGGCCTTTGGAGAGGCAGATAGAGACGGTGTCGAACGGCGTGGTGAATTCCGCGATGCCCATGCCCAGTGCAACGCAGGCGTTGAAGGCGCGCGCACCATCCAGGTGCAGCCCAAGCCCATGCCGCCGGGCAATCCCGGCCACCGCCAGCATGTAGTCCATTGGCAGCACGCGACCGCCAAACGTATTCTCGAGGGCGATGACACGCGTGGTGGCAAAATGGCTGTCGCCGGACTTGATCGCGGCCTCGATGTCACCCAGTGCCATCGTGCCGTCGGCCTGGTGGGCGATGGGCTGCGGCTGGATCGAGCCCAGCACGGCCGCACCACCGGCCTCATACTTGTAGACGTGCGCGTTCTGCCCGGCGATGAACTCGTCGCCGCGCGCGCAATGGCTCATCATGGCCAGCAGGTTCGACATTGTGCCCGAGGGCACGAACAGGGCCGCATCCTTGCCCAGCATGCCCGCCATGCGCTGCTCCAGCTGGTTGACGCTGGGATCATCGCCGAACACATCGTCCCCCACCTCTGCTGCGGCCATGGCAGCTCGCATGCCGGCACTTGGCCGGGTGACGGTGTCGGAACGGAAGTCGAAGCGTATGCTGTTCATCGGTGGGCCCTAACTCGAATCTGGCGCCACCCTATCTGCACCAGGCTCAGGCCGCCACGTCCCCGTGCCCGGCCTCGTCGTCATTGGCGGGCGCCAGTTCGACCGGCGGCTTGCGGGCCAGGATCAGCAGGCCATCGATCGGTGCCCCTCGGTCCTGCCGCAGGACTGCGCTTTCAAACCTGAGGACTTCGAGCCCCGCATCGACCAGCGCCTGCCGCGTCGCGTCCACGCCATGGGCAAAGCGCAGCGATGCGCGCAGGAAGACGGGCTCTTCCCCGTCGTGCGCCTCGAGGGAAAAGGCCAGCAGCCCACCCGGCCGCATGGCGGGAACAACCGCCGCCAGCACCGGAGGCAGGGCCCCGCAATAGATGAAGACGTCGGCCGCGGTGATCAGGTCGGACTGGGCCGCCCGCTGCGAGAGGAAGTCCACCAATTCGGCCTTGTCGAGACTGTCATAGATGCCCTTCCGGGCGGTCTCGGCAATCATGGCTGCGCTGAGATCAATGCCCTCGAGGAAATCAACCTTGGCGCGCAGCCTTTCGCCCATCAGCCCGGTGCCGCACCCCAGGTCTAGGGCGTCACCGAAGTGAGTCAGCCCGAGCCGGCCCATCTCTTCGATCAGGAGCCCGTCGATCAGGTCTGGAACGCGATAGGCAAGCCGCTTGACCAGCGCCGCCTCGAATTGGGGTGCGTACTGATCGAACAGGGCCTCGACATAGCCCACCGCGGTGCCCTCGCCCGCGGAACCCGCGCCATGGGCCGCCAGCTTGAGGGGCGCGCCGAAGATGCCCTCGTCATCGAGCGCCTCCAGGTGGCGCCATGCCGAGATGGCGCCCGCCACGTCCCCCGCCCGTTCGCAATAGCCGCCCATCAGGTCCCAGCCGGCGGCCCAGCCGGGAACAAGCTCCAGGGCCTGGCCCATCAATTCGGCCGCGGCGGCCGGATCGCCGGCCTCCGCCAGCATCCTGGCATAGTCCGCACGACGGTCGGCGATGACATCGCCGGAAGAATGAAACGCCTTGGTCAAGACGAAGAGTTCTCTGGAGGAAGGCCGGGCCGGTTGGCCCAGCGGCGCGGGATTTGACGCAAAACCGGTGGGAAAGCAAGCGTTCCCTGCGGCAAATATTCGATGCGACCTTTGTGCGCCTTTGCAAGACGGCAAAAACGCGTATGGTGAGGCCGTTGGGTGCGGCGTGCGCGCCGGCTCAACACCGGCACCCAGGCTTGCAGCAGCACTCGCTGTCGAGCCAACCTACGGGGTGGCGGCGCCGGAGGTACATCTCCTGGCGCAAATACTTGACGATGCTTGGCCTTCACCTGGTGGGACCCGTTCTCGCCGGGCCATTTGTCATGCGTAAACACATGTTGAACGCGACTTTCTTTCAGGCTAGGCTCACCTGATCGAATATTGCGGCCGACCGATCTGATCCTGCGAACTTTCATTCGCGCCTGCTGACGTCACTTTCCGATATTTCGATATCAACCATAGATTTCGGCCGATCATGGCCGGAATCGCCAACCAGCAGCGACTGCACGAGGGAACGCGCACATGGCAACTGGCACCGTTAAGTGGTTCAACGGCCAAAAAGGCTACGGCTTCATTCAGCCCGATGAAGGCGGGGCGGACGTTTTCGTCCACATTTCCGCCGTTCAACGCTCTGGACTGAACGGTCTCGATGAGGGCCAGAAGGTCACCTACGAGATCGTCAAGGACAAGCGGACCGGGAAATCCGCTGCCGACAACCTCACCGCCGCCTGACCACGAGGTCTTGCATCAAAACGAAGGGGCGCGATCTCTTGGAGGGTCGCGCCCTTTTTCTGTTTTGCATCGCGGATTTGCATAGTAGGAAAGTGCTCACGACAGCCAGCCGACACATTGCGGGGCCTATAACTGTTGAAGCAGAGCCAGCCTGGCCAGTCCCCCGCGACGCCCGACGATCCGCAAGCGGCGCTGGCTTTGGCGCGGCACCTGGTCGATGGCCGCCAGTGCGTCGAGGCGCTGCAGGTCTACCGCCAGCACGCACGCACCCTGCCACCCGGCAGCGCCGCATGGGCCGACCATTGCATCGGGCTGGCCGCAACCCTTTGCCTGGTGGCACAGGATCAGGTGGTGGAGTCGATTGCCCTGCTCCAGCTTGATGAGTCGCGTGGCCTGCTCAGTGAGGTGCTGCGCCAGGTTTCCCAGGCCGACGCCCCCCACCGCTGGGCGAGCGCGCGTGCCAACCTCGCCTCGGTCCTGCTCTGCCGCAGCGTCTTCACTGCAAGCATCAGCGACGTGGTGTCGGCTCACCTCGCCCTGGATGGCACCGAAGCGGTCTTCGCCTCGCTGGCGGACGCAGATGGGGTGGACTGGGTGCGCGCCTTGCGCGACCAATGCGTGGAACAGCGGGAGCGGCGGGCGGCGGCGCGTTAGCGCCTGCCCAGTTCCTCGCTGCGCCGACGCGCGGCGTCCACCGTGCGATCGATCAGCTGCACGAGGCCGTCATCGCCCATCAGCACGCTCAGACCCGCCGCGGTGGTGCCATTGGGCGACGTCACATTCTGGCGCAAGACTTCGGGGGGTGAGGAATCGGCCTCGAGCAAGGCCGCCGACCCGACGACCGTCTGACGCGCCAGTTGGTCGGCAATTGCATCGGGCAGGCCCTGGCGTCGGGCCGCGGCGGCCAATGCCTCCACCAGGTGAAATACATAGGCTGGTCCGGAGCCCGACACGGCGGTGACGGCATCCAGCTGGTGCTCATCGTCGAACCACACAACGGGGCCGGCGGCAGCCAGCAGGGCTTCCGCCGCCGCCCGGTCGTCCGCGTCGACCTCGGGACCTGCGACAGCACCCGTAATGCCCTTGCCGATCTGAGCCGGAGTATTGGGCATGGTGCGCACGACGCGCCCCATCCCCAGGCCCGAGGACAGGCGGGCGATATCGATGCCCGCCGCAATGGAGACGGCGAGGGTATGCGGTCCCACCACGGGCACGAGCGCCGCCATCACGGGATCGATGATCTGCGGTTTGACAGCCAGAACCAGCACATTGGGGAGAAGGCCGGAAGCGTCGGCATTGAGCGTAAGGCCATAGTCTTCGGCCAGTTGCCGCGCGGCCTCGCCGGGCGAAGGATCGACCAGGATGAGGTTGGCCGGCGGCAATCCGGCTTCCAGCCAGCCACGCGCCAGGGCCAGGCCCATCTTGCCGGCTCCAACCAGCATCACTGGCCCGATCGTGCGCAGGGACATCTCTCAGGCCTCGCCGACGGTTTCGAACATCACGTGGCTGAGCGCATCGGCGGCCGTCTTGCCGGCCCAGACGACGAACTGGAACGCCTGGTAATAGAGGTCGCAGCTATCGGTGGCCGAGCGCAGCAACGCCTCGCACTGCTGCGGCGAGACTTCGGCGCCGCCGGTCAGCATGTGCGAATTGCGGAACAGCACCACGCCTTCCTTGTTCCACATGTCGAAATGGCCGATCCAGAGCTGCTCATTGATGAGCGAAATCAGCTGCTTGATCTCGGCACGACGCCCCTCGGGCACCTTGAGGTCGAAGGCGCAGGCAATGTGAAGATTCTCGAGGTCTTCCATCCAGTTGAAGGAGACATGGTAGTCGCTCCAGCCCCCGCGCACCGATATGGAAATCTCGTCCGCGTCCTGCCGTTCGAAGGTCCAGTCGTTGATCGAGGCGATGTGTTCGATGATGTCCACTGGGTGGACAGTGCGATCGGGCTCGACTTGCAATAGAGACATCGACGGTTCCGTCCGTTGGCCGGCAAGGGATATGGGGTACTCAGGGAACTGGACGCACGCACAAGGGCTTACGAATCGTCCTGATGAAATGACCCTACACCTCCCCGCTGATTCAGGGGACGCAACGCTGGGTCCGGACGGCAATCTCTTGTGGATGACGATGGCGGCGATATTGCTAACAGACTGTTAACATCGAGGCCGTTTTACACCCGCTTCTGCTTCAAAACAGGCCATTCGCGTCGGTCCAGCCCGTGGTCAGCGCCTCTTTCCAGGGTTCGAACCCGTTGGACACCGCCAGCCGCCCGGCCGCGTGATGATCGTACTCGACCACGCGCAGGTCGGTGTACCATCGCCCGTTCCGGCGCTCGACCACCGCGTAGCGCGCATCGGGCGACCCATGGACGAGCTGCAGGCCCACCGCACCAGGATTGATGATCTGCCGGCCATCGCGCAAGCGGACGGAGCGGGCCATGTGGGTGTGGCCGCACAGCATGACGGGGTAGTCGACGCCTTCCGCCGCACGCATGACCGACTCTTCGGCCGGCAGCGTCATGCGGCGATCGTCGTACCAGCCGTCGAGCCAGGCAGCGGTATCGCTTCTGGGCGACCCGTGACAGAGGAAGATCTCGCCGTTGAACACGGCCGTCGCCGGCATGGACTCGAGCCACGCCCGATGGGCGGACTTCATGCGCATCATGGCAAAGCGGTCCACCGGATCGAGGTCCTTGTCCACACGCTCCAGCAGCCAGCGATCATGATTGCCGCGGATGACAGGACCGTCGAGCGCCATGAGCCGGTCGGCCGCGCCGGCGGGATCGAGCGGGCCGCTTACATGGTCGCCAAGGCACAAAGTGGCATCGACGCCGCGCGTCTTGATGTCGGCCAGGACCGCATCGAGCGCAAGCGTATTGCCATGCACGTCCGAGATGACGGCGAAGCGCAAATCAGTTGACTTTGGGTGCGTCGCCCTTGAGGGCAGCCAGTTCCTTGCGGAGGGCGTCGATCTCTTCGCCCTGCACCTGCACCAGCTCGCGCAGGGCGTCAAAATCCTCGCGCTTGACCAGGTCCATATCCGCCACCAGACGCTGGGCCTGGGACTTGACGACGGTCTCGACCTCGCGGCGTACGCCATCGGCGACGCCTGCGGCCTCGTTCATCAACCGGCCCAGATCATCGAAGATCCTGCTGTTCTGGCTCATCGCATATCCACTTCTATCGGCCCCCGCCGTATCCTACTTAGGATATGCCTGCCGACTTGACCAGAGCGGGCGAAGCGGCAATGGTCCGCCCGATTGCCGCAGGAGCAGCTATTGCCCTTTCCCGATATCGATCCAATTGCCTTCTCCGTCGGGCCATTTGCGGTGCGCTGGTATGCGCTTGGCTACCTGTTCGGCGTGCTCCTGGGCGCTGCCTATGGCTACCTGCTGCTGGCGCGCAAGCAACTCTGGCACAAGGGCGAACCGCCTTTCCCGGCGAAGGACATCTGGGACTTTGCCTTCTGGACCATGCTCGCCATCGTGATCGGCGGACGTCTCGGCTATGTGCTGTTCTATAACCTGCCCTACTATCTTGAGCATCCGGCCGAGATCATCAACACCCTCGATGGTGGCATGAGCTATCATGGCGGCATGGCCGGCCTGATGCTCGCGGTGATCGTGTTCACGCGCGTCAAGGGAACCGGCAACTGGCTGAGCGGGCTGGACCTGCTCGCCTCGGTATCCACCATCGGCATCCTGCTGGTCCGCATCGCCAATTTCATCAATGCCGAACTCTATGGCGCCCCCACCAGCCTGCCCTGGGGCGTGATCTTCCCCACCGACCCCGACCAGGTGCCCCGCCACCCCAGCCAGCTCTATGAGGCCGCGCTGGAGGGGCTGCTGCTGTTCCTGGTGATCCGCGTTTTCACCCACGTGTTCTTCAGCCTGCGCCGGCCCGGGCTGGTCGCGGGCGTCTTCGGCATCGGCTATGGCCTGTCCCGTATCGCGGTGGAATTCGTGCGCCTGCCCGACGTGCAGATCGGCTACCTCTATGGCGGCTGGCTC
>CAMLOA010000055.1 GCA_946481445.1 uncultured Devosia sp.
AGCCGCACCAACTGCACCTGGAGCCGATACATGTGCTCTTCATAGACGTCGCTATCGAGCTTATCTTCGTAGGGGTAGCCGCCCGAGGTCATTGCATGCTTCTTAATGGCCTTGGGCAATTCGGGATTGTCGATGTCGAA
This sequence comes from uncultured Devosia sp., assembly GCA_946481445.1. The sequence goes on from CAMLOA010000055.1 coordinate 141, forward strand.
TGTGTCGAGGGGGTCAGTCACGTGCTGTCGCTCCATTGTCATGCGGAGCGTGCTATGAAGGCGCCCTTGCGCGCAAGGGGCGTCGCAACTGACTGATTCCCAGAAGCAAAACATGGACGAGCCGACGACCAACCACCCTGCGCCGCGACGCTCCGCCGCTCTGGCCAGGGTGATGGCGCAGGCGGGTCTGCTGGCCGGAATAGCAGGCCTGTTCGTCCTGCTGGTGCTGCTGGGCTATCTGCGTGCCGACATCGCGATCCTGAGCGTGCTGGTCATCGTGGCCGGCGCCGCCATTCTGCCTGCCGGCGTGGTGACGGTGACGCAGGTGATAGAGGTGCCGTCGGACCCCGTCCCGGGGGTCGCGCCGCCGCTAACGCCGACCTTCGCCTTTGCCGACGCGCTGACCGACCCGTGCCTGGTGCTGGACCGGCGCAGCATCGTGCTGCACGCAAACGCAGCCGCACGGCGGCAGTATCCGTCCGTGACGCCGGGCAATCCGATCACCTTCGGCCTGCGCAATCCGGAACTGGTCCAGGCCATCGATACCGTCGGCCGCACGGCGGGCTCCCGCGCGATCGAACTGCACGAGACACTCCCATCGGAAACCTGGGATAAGGTCGTGGTAGCGCCGATCGTGCAACCCGGCATTGACTGGCTGACCGACGAGGGCCGCCAGGTCATGGTGACCTTCCAGAGCCTTACCGAACTCAAGCGCGTCGACGCCCTGCGCAGCGACTTCATCGCCAACGCCAGCCACGAATTGCGCACGCCGCTGGCCTCGCTGCTCGGCTTCATCGACACGCTGTTGGGCCCCGCGGCAAAGGATGCGGCCGCCCGGGAAAAATTCCTGGGCATCATGCGCGGCCAGGCCGAACGCATGAGCAAGCTGATCGACGATCTGCTCAGCCTGTCGCGCATCGAGATGCATCAGCACGTGCGGCCCACCGCCAGCGTCGACCTTGCCAGCCTGCTGCGCGAAGTGCGCGAGGGCCTCCAGACCCAGGCCAAGGCCGCCAATCTCGAGATCCGGCTCAGCCTGTTCGAAGGGCCGGCAACCACGATCGGGGACCGCAGCCAGCTTTATGAAGTGTTCGAGAACCTGCTCGACAACGCGATCAAGTATGGAGCCGAAGGCAAAACCGTCGAACTGAGCCTGGCACCGTCCGGGCGACCCGGCTTCCAGCATGTGGTGACGGTGATCGACCACGGGCCCGGAGTCGAACCCGAGCATGTTCCGCGTCTCACGGAGCGCTTCTATCGCATCGATGCCGATGCCAGCCGCAAGAAGAAGGGTACCGGCCTGGGCCTGGCCATCGTCAAGCATATCGTCAACCGGCATCGCGGCCAGATGTCGATCAGGAGCAAGCCGGGCGAGGGTCTGCGCGTGGACGTGTATCTGCCCTGAACCTAAACTGCTCACCGGTCACAATATATTAACCTTACCCCAAGATTAATGGCGGTCATCAATCACCAAGACCTTTTGAGGCAAAGATGATCCGCACCGCTCTGACCGCCGCCGTCGCTATCCTGTTCACGAGTACCGCCAGCGCGGCCGACCTGATCATCCCCACCACGCCTGAGCCCATCTACGAAGACGCCGGCTTCAGCTGGGAAGGGCTCTATGTTGGTGCCCGCGCCGGCGGCCAGTGGTTCACTGCCGCGACCTATGGCGCAGTCGGTGGTGTGGCCGGCTTCAACTTCATGCCCACCGACAGCATCGTGCTCGGCGCGGAACTGACCGGGGACTATACCTGGAACAGCTTCAACAGCGGCGCGGAGTTCTTCCTCAACGCCCGCGGCGGCATCCTGGCGACGGACGCCGCGCTGATCTATGCCCTGGGCGGCATGGGCTTCTATACGAGCGGCGGCAACTATGTCGGGCTCTACCAGCTGGGTGGTGGCGTCGAGTTTGCCGTGACCGATTCAGTCTCCCTGCGCGGCGAAGTAGTCGGCCAGGGCAGCTTCACGGCGCCCCTGGGCCGGTTCTTCGACTCCGCGAAGGCCACGGTCGGCGTGTCCTTTCACTTCTAGCCAAGGTCGGCCTCTCTCCATCGGAATGAACGAAGGGCGCCCGAAAGGCGCCCTTCGTGCATCGTGAAATCGGCAAGCCGGTCAGCGGCGTTTCTTGTCGACCTGATGGTAGGCCCGGCGCGAATGAAACTCGCAATAGGGGCCGGTTTCCAGGCTGTGCTGGCCGCAGAAGTAGAAGTCCTTGCTGAGCGGGTCGCCGATCGGCCACTTGCAGGTATGTTCGGTGAGCTGAAGCAAGTTGAGGCGCTTGTCCTCGGGGATGAAGAGCTCGGCTGCCGCGGGCGCGACGTAGAGTTCGGCTTCCATCTCCGGGCTCTGGGCCAGCGCAGTCGCGCCCATGGTCTGCGGCCGCGGCATGGAGGGACGCATCTTGGCGGCAGCACCGCCTCCGCCACCACCACCCATGCCGGACAGGCCTGCCGATGGGCTCGCCACGCGGCGCGGTGCAGGACGTGCGGCCGGACGGGCACGCGGCGTTGTATTGGTGGGCTTGGCCCGCGCCGAAAGCTTGAGGCGATGGACCTTGCCGATCACCGCATTACGGGTGACCCCTTCACCCAGCTCCCCGGCTATCTGGCTTGCCGAAAGGCCTTCCATCCAAAGCTTCTTCAAAGTCTCGACGCGCTCGTCAGTCCAGCCCGCCGATTGTGCTCCTGAAACCATCGTCAAAACAGAATCCTTCATTGCCCTGCCAAAAACAACCTTGGCAGCCGTCAAACGCTAGGCGTCGTATGCTTGGTGGGTCCGCCACACGAGATATCGTGTTCCCAATGACGTGGAGATTACGACAGGCGTGGAATCGGGATCAAGAGTCGGTCCCCACTTTCCCCGAAAATTCACTGGTTAAATTCGCCTTAACAAACCCTGAGTCAAATCAGGTACTTGCCGCGTCAACGTTGACTTGGAAGGCGAATTTGGCCTAATTCTGCCCATGAAACGCGCTGCGCAACGAGCGCGTTTTTGGTTTTTGTGGCGCTATTGTCACGTTCTGCGCCTATCGGTCTTCAGCACGTCCAGAACCCCAAGGAAGGATAACTCCCATGTCTGCGCTCTACGGCACTTATGCCCGGTCCGATCTCGCCTTCGAGCGGGGCGAGGGCATGCGCCTGTATGACCAGCATGGCCGAGATTATCTTGACTTCCACTCCGGCATAGCGGTCAACGCGCTGGGTCACGGCGATGCTCACATCGTCACTGCCCTCAAGGCAGCGGCCGACAAGGTCTGGCATACGTCCAACGTGTTCACCATTCCCGAACAGGAGCGGCTCGGGCAGCGGCTGGTCGACGCTACCTTCGCGGACTCGGTGTTCTTCACCAATTCGGGCGCCGAGGCTCTCGAATGCGCCATCAAGACGGCCCGCCACTATTTCTGGGCCAAGGGCGAGACCGAGCGCTACGAGATCATCGCCTTTACCGGCTCTTTCCACGGCCGCACCCTGGGCACGATCGCCGCCGGCGGCAATCCGAGCTATCTGGAGGGCTTCGGCCCACCGATGCCCGGCTTCAAGCATACCAAGCCGGGCGACCTCGAGGCCGTCAAGGCGCTGATCACCCCGCAGACCTGCGCCATTCTGATCGAGACCGTGCAGGGCGAGGGCGGCGTGACGGCCATGACCCCCGAATTCATGCAGGGCCTGCGCACGCTGTGCGATGAGCACGGCATGCTCCTGGTGCTCGACGAAGTGCAGTGTGGCTATGGCCGGACCGGCCGCTTCTTCGCTTTCGAGTGGAGCGGCATCACGCCGGATATCGTGGCCGTGGCCAAGGCGATTGGCGGCGGCTTTCCGCTCGGCGCCTGCCTCGCCAGGGGGGACGTCGCCGCATCCATGGTGCCGGGCACGCATGGCTCGACCTATGGCGGCAATCCCCTGGCGACGGCCGTGGGCAATGCGGTGCTCGATCGCATCCTGGCGCCCGGCTTTATCGATCATGTCAACCAGATGGGCCAGAAGCTGGCTTGGCACCTGCAGCAACTGGCGCAGAAATATCCCGACTATGTCCTCGAGCTGCGCGGCAAGGGACTGCTGGCCGGCATCAAGATCACCCCGCCAGTGCGCGACTTCGTTGCCCGGCTGCGCGATGACCACCGCATGCTGGCCATCGGTGCCGGTGACAACGTGTTGCGGCTGATCCCGCCGCTGATCGTCACCGAGGCCGAAATCGAAGAGGCGATGGAAAAGCTCGGCGCTGCGTTCGACGCCATCGAGGCGGAGACCGCGTCGGTTCCGGCGGTCGGCTGAGATGCTGCTGTTCTATCATTTCGGACGCCGCCGATGCGGCCTGTTCCCTCCGCCCGCGCCGCACGGCTAGGGTGGCAGACACCTCTCGTGCCTCCATCGGACGATGGAGGGAATAGATCCAGCGTCACAAAGGAAACCGGCCCATGACATCGACCGGCACACCACGGCATTTTCTCAATATAGACGACTTCACCTATTCCGAACTGCGCGGCATGCTCAACGCCGCCGGTTCCCTCAAGGCCCGCCTCAAGGACGGCGATCGCCCCCGCCTGCTGCAGGACAAGGTCCTGGCCATGATCTTCGAACGGCAATCCACCCGCACCCGCGTCAGCTTCGACGTGGGCATGCGCCAACTCGGTGGGGAGACCATCATGCTGTCCGGGCAGGAAATGCAGCTTGCCCGCGAGGAGACCCTGCTCGATACCGGCCGGGTGATGAGCCGTTATGTCGACGCCATCATGATCCGCATCCTCAGCCACGCCGACCTGGTGGAGCTGTCGGAAGGCTCGACGGTTCCGGTCATCAACGGTTTGACCCGCCGCGCCCATCCCTGCCAGGTCATGGCGGACCTGATGACGTTCGAGGAGCATCGCGGCAACATCAAGGGTGCCAAGGTGGCCTGGGTGGGCGACAGCAACAACGTACTGCACTCCTGGGTCAATGCAGCGGAACTGTTCGAGTGTGAGCTGACCATCGCCGTGCCTGATGAGTACTGGCCCGAAAAGGACCTGATGCTCGATATCCAGAAGGCCGGCAAATGGGTCAAGCTGATCGAAGATCCGCGCGAGGCGGTCGAGAATGCCGACCTGGTCGTCACCGACACGTGGGTGTCCATGGGCGACACCGATGCCGCCGAGCGGCGCCGGGTCTTGAAACCCTATCAGGTCAACCCCAACTTGATGGCCTTGGCGAACAAGGACGCCTTGTTCATGCACTGCCTGCCCGCCCATCGCGGCGACGAGGTGACCGACGAGGTGATCGACGGTCCCCAGTCGGTGGTGTTCGACGAGGCGGAAAATCGCCTGCACGCACAGAAAGCCATCCTGTGCTGGGCCTTCGGGGTCGACGTGAACTAACTGCTTCGAGCGTCTGGCCGGAGCGGCCTGCAATGGCGGCATTCTGCGCTTCCGGTGCCCGCGTACACAAGTACGCCCCGCTCCGGTTCTCGAATGCCACTATTTTCAGCCCGCGCCAACCAGACGCTCATCGCAGTTCCGCGAACACTTACAACTTCGTCTCCGGCTTCGCGGAACAAGCCGGTGGGATTTTGCGTGATGCGGTGGAACGTTTCCCCTTGAGGGTCTAGCCTCAAGAAAGCCAAGACCATGACCACGGATACGACGACCATGAGCGAGACCCTGATGAGTGCCCTCGGGCTCGACCGCGCCGAAAGCGGCGACGATACGGTCGTGCCCTTCACCCTGGACACGCTCGATACGCGCGGCCGCAGCGTCCGCCTGGGCGAAGCCCTCGACACCATACTCTCCCGCCACAACTACCCTGCGCCCGTTGCCCGTCTGCTGGGGGAAGCCGTGGTGCTGGCGGCGCTGATCGGTTCCTCGCTCAAGTTCGAAGGCCGTTTCATCCTGCAGACCCAGACGGATGGTCCGGTGAACCTGCTGGTGGTGGACTTCGACGCCCCCGACGGGCTGCGCGGCTATGCCCGTTTCGACCAGGATGCCCTGGTGCAGGCAGCAGAGCAGGGGCGGACCCGGCCGGGCGAACTGCTGGGACGCGGACACCTGGCCATGACCATCGACCAGGGCCCCAATACGGAGCGCTACCAGGGCATCGTGGCACTGGACGGGCATTCGCTCGAAGAGGTGGCACACACCTATTTCATGCAATCCGAGCAGATACCTACCCAGGTGCGCATGGCCGTCGCCGAGTTCACCCAGCGTGGCGATCATCGTCCGCATTGGCGGGCGGGCGGCGTGTTGATCCAGCACTTGCCCGAGCATGGCATCTCGCACATGGCCGACCTGCCGGGTGACGGCAATTTCGACAATCCCGAGACCGCCGATCCCGATTTTGTTGAGGCCGATGGCTGGAACGAGGCCAAGGCCAAGCTGGCGACGCTTGACGATCTCGAACTGGCCGACCCCGAGCTGAGCTCGGAGCGATTGCTGTTCCGCCTGTATCACGAGACCGGCGTGCGCGTGTTCGCACCCCTTCCGATGGTGGAACGCTGCACCTGCTCGGCCGACCGGATCGAGGCCATGCTGGCCACCAGCTTCACCGCCGAAGACCGCGATGAGATGGCCGTCGACGGAGAAATCGAAGTGGTGTGCGAGTTCTGCTCGACGGCCTACCACTTCAACCCGCACCAGTTTGACGCAAATTGACGTAAATTGGTATGATGACCGCCGCCGGGGGCGCGGCGGGCATCATCCCGCCTTGCGCGTCACTGCGAATAACATCAGTATTCGTACGTAAGAGCATCCGGCAGGGGGGCATGCCAGGTGAACGCTGACTTGATGTCCACGATCGAGGCGATCCAGCAGCAGACCGACAGCGCTGGCATCCTCGACATCATCTATGAAACCATCGGCGAGTACGGCTTCGAGCGCTTCATCGTCTCCGGCCTGCCGGACCGTGGCATGGATGTACGGCCATTCGTTCTGCTCTCGGGCTGGTCCGACGAATGGTATGACCGCTATACCAGCCTGGGCTATGTCCACCTCGATCCAGTGGCGCGGCACTGCTTTTCCACCACGCTTCCCTTCGACTGGTCCGAGGCACCATACGACCCTGAATCTGACCTTCCTGCGCGCCGCGTCATGGAGGAAGCCCGCGATTTCGGCATGGATGAGGGTTTCTGCGTGCCCATCCACATGGAAGGCGGGATGCAGGGGGTGGTGTCGCTGGTGGGCAGTACGCGCGACCTCGACGACAAGTCACGTCTCGAGCTTCACATGCTCTCGCTCTACGCCCACGGTCAGCTTCGCTTTCTCAACAGCCGCCGGAACGAGGGCGGCGGCCCCCGCCGGGCCATCACACCGCGTGAGGCAGAAGTGCTGAAATGGGCCGCCGCCGGCAAGACCGCCTCGGAAATTGCTTCCATCACCGGACTTTCCGAGCGGACCGTGAACCAGCACTGCGAGAATGCGCAGAAGCGGCTGGGCACCAACAACCGCCTGCATACTGTGGTCGAAGCCATCAGGCACAAGCTTATAGCATTGTGATTTCTACCAATATCGCGGTGCGCGCAACGCGTGCCTACTGCTCCCCATCACTGACGCGCTTGGGGGCAGAGCGATGCAGGTGCATATCGTCCGCGACCCTGCGGACCGGCCGACTCTGGATCTGCTGGAGAAGAACTACCGCCTGAGACATACCATTTTCGTCGACCTGCAGGGCTGGGAGGCGCTGCGGCGTCCTGATGGCCGCGATGTCGACGCCTTCGACACGGCTGATGCGACCCACCTGCTGCTGACTGACGGTCAGGAACTGGTCGGCGGGTCCCGCTTCACGCCCCTCGACAAACCGAACTTGCTGCAGACAGTCTTTTCAGGACTTGTGCAAGGAGACCTCCCCGCCTCGCCCTCGCTTGGGGCCGATTGGACGCGCTTTTATGTGCGGCCCGATCGACGCGAGGGGCGGCGGCGCGCGCCTGAGTCTGCAGCCCTTTTCTGCGCGACGATGGAATATGCCCTCAGCCAGGGCTACACCTTCGTCACCTTCGTCTCGAGCATCTACATGCTCGAGCATGGCACGGCCGTCGGCTGGAAGATCATCCCGCTTGGGGCTCCAGCCATGATCGACGGCAAGCCCACCATTGCCGCCTGGATCGAAGTCAGCGAGCAGGCGCTCGACAATGTGCGGCGGGTCACGGGCTGGGCCACGCCCGCCCTGCCGCTTTCGATGCGGACGGCGCCCGACCGGCCCGATATCGCGCTGACGCACTGATCGATCGCTCAGACAATGTCGGATGCGCTCGATCTGCTGCGAGCGGTGCTGGCCCTTGCCTGCACCGACGACGAGGCGCGCGCCACGCTGGATGCGGCCCTGGAGCGCGAATGCGATCCACTGGTCCATTGCTCGCTGGTCCACGGCATTCCCATCGACATCGTCATGGAGCGGGCCGCCGCCTGGGCCGGCATCCCCTACTTGCCCGGTATCCCGGCTGATCTGCCGGGCCATGCCGCGCCCGAGCGCCTCGAGGCTCTCGCCGACGTGCGCCTGTTCCGCGTGCGG
>CAMLOA010000056.1 GCA_946481445.1 uncultured Devosia sp.
GCGCGCGGTGGACGATGAGATCGGCATAGCGGCGGATGGGCGAGGTGAAGTGGGCGTAGCGGTCCAGATTGAGGCCGAAATGGCCATAGTTGTCGGCTGCGTACTCGGCCTGCGCCTGGCTGCGCAGGACCATTTCGCTGACCTGCTCGATATTGCCCGCCTTGCGCGCCTGGCCGAGGATGCCGTTGAAGTCGCTGGCCCGGACCGCATCGGACTTCTTCAAGTTCATGTCGAGCGAACCGAGGAATTCGCGCAGGGCAGTGAGTTTCTCGCGGCTCGGCTCGTCATGGACGCGGTACATGACGGGCGACTTCTTCTGCTCGAGCGTCTCGGCTGCCGCAACGTTGGCCGCGATCATCATCTCTTCGATCAGACGATGGGCATCGAGGCGTTCGGGAACATGGATGTCGCGCACCATGCCCTTGTCGTCGAGCAGGATCTTGCGTTCCGGAAGATCGAGATCGAGCGGGCCGCGCTGGTCGCGGGCCTTCGCCATGACGGCATAGGCGGCCCAGAGGGGGCGCAGGATCGGCTCGAGGATGGGGCCGGTCTTGTCGTCGGGGCGGCCATCGATTGCGGCCTGGGCCTGCTGGTAACTGAGCTTGGCGGCCGAGCGCATCAGGATGCGGTGGAAGCTGTGGGACTTCTTGCGGCCATCGGCCCCCATAACCATGCGTACGGCGAGCGCGGCGCGGGCTTCGCCCTCCTTGAGCGAACACAGTTCGTTGGAAATGCGTTCGGGGAGCATCGGCACGACGCGATCGGGGAAATAGACCGAATTGCCGCGCAGGTAAGCTTCGCGATCGAGCGCGGTGCCGGCCCGGACATAGGCGGAAACGTCGGCAATGGCGACGGTGACGACGTAGCCGCCGGGATTGGCCGGATCGGGGTCTGGCTGGGCATAGACGGCGTCGTCATGATCCTTGGCATCGGACGGATCGATGGTGACCAGTGGCAGGTCGCGCCAGTCCTCGCGGCCCCGTAACGTGGCTTCCCTGGCTTCTTCGGCCTCGCGCAGCACGGCGGCGGGGAAGCGGTAGGGGATTTCCAGATTGTGGATGGCGATGAGGCTGATGGCGCCTTCGGTCATGGGATTGCCGATGACGGCCGTCACCTTGGCGCGGGGGATCATCAGGCGGCCGGAAAGCTTCACCTCGACCTCGACGAGGTCGCCATCGGCCGCGCTCAGCAGGTCGCCCAGGGGAATGCGCATCTCCTTCTGCTTGCGGTCGACCGGGATGAGCCGGGCACCATCCTCGTCCATGCGCACGATGCCGATCTGACCGCGGCGCGGCTTGTCGAGGATCTTCATCGCCTTGGCGGTATAGAGCGGGACCTCGCCGTCGCCGGCATCGATGCGCGCCAGGATGCGATCCCCCGGTGCCGGCGTGACCCGCGCATTGCGGCCACCCAGCACATGCACGCGAGGCTTTTCGCCTTCCTCATCGTTCCACTGCGCGGGGAAGGCATGCAGATCATCAGGGTCGGCGTCGCTGGGAATGTCGAGCACGGTGACATGGGGCAGGGCGGCCGTGCGGCGCAGGGCCTTGCGGGTCCGCGTGATGACGCCTTCGCCCTCCAGTTCGGCCAGCATGGCCTTGAAGGGCCGCCGCATGTCGCCGCGGATGCCGAACACCTTGGCCAGGTCGCGCTTGCCCTTGATGTCGGACTGTTCGGCGAGGGCGGCGAGGAGCTGTTCGCGGGTGGGCAAGGAATCGGCGCGTGGTGCGGTGACGCGGCGCGGGCCGGACGTGCTGCGTGATTTCTTGAGTGTTTTTGGATTTTTCATATTGCGCGATATGTAGGTGATGGCGGGCGGTTCGGCAAATGGGCTCACTTGCCCATGCAGGACACCGAGTGTGCGGAAGCACACCCCCTCCTACCTCCCCCATCAAGTGGGAGGTTTCGCTCCACCAAAGGGACTGGACCGCGGTCATAGACACAAGGCGGCACCTCCCCCTTGATGGGGGAAGCCGGGAGGGGGTGATACTGGGCCCGCGACAGAGAGCGATACCCGCGCAGCGGGCCTGTCCCGACTCCAGTTGTGGCGGGGAACCACGGACATGGATTCCGGCCTTCGCCGGAGTGACATCGTGGTTGATGCTAGGGTTGTGGCTAACCTGCGATTCTCCGGACGTTTCATGACCATTCCCTTTTTCGACGGCCACAATGACACGCTGCTGCGCTTGCTGGAGGCGGAGGGGGCGGACAAGGAGCGGCCGTTCATCGAGGGATCGAGCGCCGGACATATCGACCTGCCGCGGGCGAAGGCAGGCGGGATGGCGGGCGGGTTTTTTGCCATGTTCCCGCCGCCGCTCAAGGGCAGTCCGGGCGCGGTCAGCGCAGCCGGTACGCCGGACAGTGCGGGCAAGCTGCCGCCAATGCTGGACTGGGCCGAGGCGCAGCGGAGCACGACGGGCATGGCCTCCATCCTCTTCCGGCTTGAACGGGCCGGGGCGCTGGCGGTGTGCCGCAATGCGGCGGAGCTGCGGGCGGCGCTGGACAACGGGACGCTAGCGGCGATCTTCCATATCGAGGGCGCCGAGGCGATCGACACCGATTTCCGGTCGCTGGATGTGCTCCATGCGGCCGGGTTGCGCTCGATCGGGATTACCTGGAGCCGCGCCAACGCCTTCGGGACGGGGGTGCCCTTCGTGCACAATGCCGATCCCGATATCGGGCCGGGGCTGACCGATGCCGGCAAGGAACTGGTGCGGGTGTGCAATCGCATGGGGGTGATGATCGATCTCAGCCATCTCAATGCGGCCGGATTCCGCGACGTGGCGGCAATTTCCCAGCATCCGCTGGTGGCGACGCATTCCAATGTGCATGCCATCTGCCCGCATGCGCGCAACCTGGTGGACTGGCAGCTGGCGGCGATCCGGGAGAGCGGTGGGGTCGTGGGCCTCAACTATGCCACAGGCTTCCTGCGGCCGGACGGCGTGTTCAGCCCGGATACCGGGCTGGACGTGATGGTGCGGCACGTCGATGCCCTGGTGGAGGCGCTCGGCGAAGACGGCGTGGCGCTGGGCAGCGATTTCGACGGGGCGATGATGCCGGCGGTGATCGGGGATGTGACCGGCGTGCCCCGGCTCCTGCAGACGCTGCTGGACAGGGGTTATGGCGAGGACCTGGTGCGCAAGATCGCCCTGGGGAACTGGGTGCGGATGGTGGAGCGGGTGATGGGCTGAGGGCTCGGGGCGTCGTTGGCCCCGCTGCGGTGTCACCCCGGCGAAGGCCGGGGGCCATCCTGAGGATCTGCCACCCCCACGGCGAGCCGCGCTATCTCAGGATGGATCCCGGCCTTCGCCGGAATGACCCCGAGGTAATCAGGCCTCGCTAAAACGGAACGTCTTCCGCCTTCACGGTCTTTTTCGGCGCTGCCTTCTTGGCGGCTGGTTTCTTTGCGGCAGCAGACTTGGCTGCCGGCTTTTTGGCGGCGGCCTTCTTTGCCGGGGCCTTCTTGACCTTGGTGCCAGTGGCTTCGGCGCGGGCGGCGATCCATTGCAATGCCTGTTCCAGGGTCACGTCCTCGGGCTTGACGTCCTTGGGAATGGTGGCGTTGACCTTGCCCTGGTTGACATAGGGGCCATAGCGGCCGGCGCGGACAGTGATGGGGCCGTTGTCGTGCTCGAAGGTCTGGATGGCGGCAACCGCCGTGCCGCCGCCCCGCTTGAAGCCGCCGGCGGCTTTCTGCGCGATGAGGTCCACGGCGCGGTTGATGCCGACGGTGAACACCTCCTCGACATCGGGCAGGTTGGCATACTTGCCGTCATGCAGGACGAAGGGGCCGTAGCGGCCGAGGCCGGCACTGATGGGGAGGCCGGTTTCGGGGTGGAGGCCCACTTCGCGCGGCAGGGACAGCAGCCTGAGCGCCTGCTCCAGCGTCAGGCTGGCGGCATCCCACCCTTTGGGCAGGGATGAGCGCTTGGGCTCCTTGCCCTCACCCAGCTGCACATAGGGGCCGAAGCGGCCGGACTTGAGATAGACCTGTTCGCCGGTTTCCGGATCGGTGCCGAGCAGGCCATCGCCCTGGGCGGCCTCGCTAGCCTGGCCGGAAGCGGCCTCCGACAATTGCAGGGTGTGCTTGCATTCGGGATAGTTGGAACAGCCAATGAAGGCGCCGAACTTGCCCAGCTTGAGCGACAGCGTGCCCGTGCCGCAAGTGGGGCATTTGCGCGGATCGGCGCCATCGGCGCGAGGCGGAAAGATGTGGTCGGCCAGCAGGTCGTTGAGCGCGTCGAGCACTTCGGACACGCGGAGATCCTTGATCTCCTCGGTGGCTGCGGTGAAGTCACGCCAGAAATCGCGCAGCACCTGCTTGTAGTCGAGCGTGCCAGCGGAGATTTCGTCGAGCTGTTCCTCAAGGCCGGCGGTAAAGCCATATTCGACATAGCGGGTGAAGAAGCTCTCGAGGAAGGCCGTGACGATGCGGCCGCGATCCTCGGGATGCAGCGCCTTGCCCTCGAGGCGGACATAGTCGCGATCCTTGAGGGTGGAGAGCGTGGCGGCATAGGTAGAGGGGCGGCCGATGCCGAGCTCCTCCATCTTCTTGATGAGGCTGGCCTCGGTATAGCGTGCGGGCGGCTGGGTGAAGTGCTGCTCGATATCGACGGCCTGCAGGTCCGGCCGGTCGCCAACCGCCAGTGGGGGCAGTTCGCGGCTGTCCTCGTCGTCGTTGTCCTCGCCGGTCGATGCCTCGACGCCATAAAGGGTGAGGAAACCGGGGAAGGTGACGACCGAGCCCGTGGCACGCAGTTCGATGTGACGGCCCGGCACGTCGACGGCAATATCCACCGTCGTGCGGTCGATCTCGGCGGACTTCATCTGGCTGGCGAGCGTACGGCGCCAGATGAGCCCATAGAGCTTGGCCAGGTCAGCGTCGAGATTGAGGTTCTCGGGCCGCTTGAACATGTCGGTGGGGCGGATGGCCTCGTGGGCCTCCTGGGCGTTCTTGGCCTTGGTCTGATAGATGCGCGCCTTTTCGGGCAGGTAATCCTCGCCGAAATACTTGCCGATGACCGAGCGGGCCATGGCGATGCCCTCGGGGGCCATCTGCACGGCATCGGTACGCATATAGGTGATCAGCCCATCTTCGTAGAGGCGCTGGGCGATCTGCATGGTGCGCGAGGGCGAGAGGCCCAGGCGCGAGGAAGCGTCCTGCTGCAGGCTCGAGGTGGTGAAGGGCGCATAGGGATTGCGCTTTGTCGGCTTCTTTTCGACCGCGGAGACGTTGAAGCGGCCCGCCTCGATCAGCTTCTTGAGCGCGGCGGCGTCCTCGCCGGATTTGATATCGAGCTTGTCGGTCTTCTTGCCATCCACCGAGAACAGGCGGGCGAGGAAGCTCTTGCCCTTCTGGGCCAGCTTGGCCTCGACCGACCAGTATTCGTCGGCGCGGAACTTTTCGATCTCGGACTCGCGGTCGGAGACCAGGCGCAGGGCGACCGACTGCACGCGCCCGGCAGAGCGGGAGCCGGGCAGCTTGCGCCAGAGGATGGGCGACAGGGTGAAGCCGACGAGGTAGTCGAGCGCGCGGCGGGCCAGATAGGCATCGACCAGCGGCATGTCGATGTCGCGGGGCCTGGCCATGGCGGCGGTGACGGCATCCTTGGTGATGGCGTTGAAGACGACGCGCTGCACCGGCGTGTCCTTCTTCAATGCCTTCTTGGCGCGCAGGACATCCAGGATATGCCAGGAAATGGCCTCGCCTTCGCGATCGGGGTCGGTGGCCAGGATCAGTCCGTCGGCCCCCTTGAGGGCCCCGGCGATATCGGCAAGGCGCTTGCGCGAGGCGCTGTCGACTTCCCAGGACATGGCGAAATCTTCATCGGGACGGACGGAGCCATCCTTGGCCGGCAGATCGCGGACATGGCCGAAGCTGGCCAGGACTTCATAGCCCGAGCCCAGATACTTGTTGATCGTCTTGGCCTTGGCCGGACTTTCAACGACGACGACCTTCATGGATACCGTTCCGCTTGTCACTTCTGTCTTCAAGGTGGCGCAACATGGTGAAGTGGGGAGGCGGTGTCAACGGGGCCGCAGGGCGCAGCAGTTGCCTCCCCGAAGGGGAGAGAATCTGCGGTGCGGGTGACGTCGCATTGCCGCCACGCGCCGGTGATGTAGACAGGCCCGACGATCGGGCATTGCCCGAAGACGTGCAAAGATGGTGTCTAGGCGCGACATGAGCCTCACATTGATTCCCGATTTCGACCTTTCGAGCCGCAACACGCTGGCGCTGCGGGCCCGCTCGCGGCTGGGCGTGATAATCAGCAATGTGGCGCAACTGCCCGAACTCCTGGCGCTGGCCCGGGCCGAGCGCCTGCCGCTGCGGATACTGGGCGGGGGCAGCAATGTGGTGCTGGCACCCGAATTCGACGGCATTACCGCTATGATGGACCTTCGCGGCCGGACCGTGATCGGGGACGATGCCGACGGGGTCACGCTGGAGGTGGCGGCGGGCGAGACCTGGCACGAGCTGGTGGCCTGGACGGTGGCGCAGGGGTTCGGGGGCATCGAGAACCTCGCTCTCATCCCCGGAACCGTCGGCGCGGCGCCGGTGCAGAATATCGGTGCCTATGGCGCGGAACTGGCGGACGTGCTGGAGCAGGTGACGGCCTATGACCGCGCGACGGGCAGCGAGGTGGTGCTGAACCGGGAGCAGTGCCGGTTCGCCTATCGCGACAGCCTCTTCAAGCAGGTGCCCGACCGCTATGTGGTCCTGTCGGTGCGGCTGAGGTTGCCGCGGCCCTGGGTGCCCAATCTGGGCTTTGCCGGCCTCTCGGACCTCGGCGGCGCGGTGACACCGCAGGCCGTGATGGATCGGGTGGTGGCGCTGCGCACCTCCAAGCTGCCGGACTGGCGGGTCAACCCTAATGCGGGGTCGTTCTTCCAGAACCCGATCGTCGCACCCGACGTTGCGCAGAGGGTGCTGGACGAATTTCCGACGGCGCCGGCCTTTCCGCAGGCGGATGGGCGGCGGCTCAAGCTTTCGGCCGGATGGCTGATCGAGCGGGCAGGGCTCAAGGGGTTCCGCATGGGACCGGTGGGCATGTCGGAGCGGCACGCGCTGGTGGTGGTGAACCACGGTGGCGCCGTGCAGGCGGACGTGGCGACGCTGGCGGGACATGTGAAGGACGTGGTCGAGACGCGGTTTGGCGTGCGGTTGCACGAGGAGCCGGTGTTTCTCTAGCGCAGGGCCACCATCTGGCCGCCGGACCATTCGATCTCGCCGGCAAGGTCCAGTTCCAGCAGCAGCATCTGCATGGCCGAGGCGGAGAGACCAGTCTGGCGGACCAGTTCATCGACATCGATGGGGGACGGGCTGAGGGCCGTGCGCAAGCGCCCCTTGTCGGACTGGTCGGGCAAGGGTTCGGGGGCGGCGGACATGTCCGGCTCCCAGTCCCGGTCGAACAGGCCCTGGCGCTCCGGGTTGGCGCTGCCCAGGCTTTCAATGATGTCGGCGGCGCAGGTGACGAGCCTTGCGCCCTGCTGGATCAAGGCATTGCCGCCTTCCGCCCTGGGATCGAGGGGTGAACCGGGCACAGCGAAGACGTCGCGGTTCTGTTCGAGGGCAAGGCGCGCCGTGATCAGCGAGCCGCTGCGCTTGGCGGCCTCCACCACGACGATGCCCAGGGAGAGACCCGATACCAGCCGGTTACGCCTGGGGAAATCGCGGGCCCGCGGTTCCCAGCCGAGCGGCATCTCGGTGAGCAGGGCGCCGCCATGGTCGAGGATGTCATGGGCCAGGGGAATGTTCTCGTCGGGATAGATCCGGTCGAAGCCGCCGGCCAGCACGGCGATGGTGCCCGTGTCGAGGCTGGCTTTGTGGGCGGCGGCATCGATGCCGCGGGCAAGGCCCGAGACGACTGTGTATCCGCGTTCCCCCAGCTCCCCAGCAAGGAGGCGGGTCATCTTTATGCCGGCGGCAGAAGCGTTGCGGGCGCCGACTATGCCGACTGTCCGCTGCCAATCGAGATTGGCGCCGCCGGCCAAGGTGATGACCGGCGGGGCGGCGGGAATGAAGTGGAGCAGGGGCGGGTAATCGCGGTCGGCGCTGGCGACGAGACGGGCACCGTAGCGGGACAGGCCGGCCACTTCGTCTTCGGCCTGCGCCTGGCTACAGATGCGGGCGGTCCTGCCGCTGCGCGACATCAGGCCGGGCAGCGCGGCGAGAGCGGCTTCGGCGGTGCCAAACCGGTGCAGCAGCTGGCGGAAGGTGACCGGCCCGACATTGTCGGTGCGCAGCAGGCGCAGCCAGGCAAGGCGTTGTCCGTCCGTCAGCGGGGGGCTGTCCGAACGGGCGCCCATTCTATTGCGCCTTCTTGCCCGAACCGATCTTCGGCTCGGTACCAGCCATGAGGCGGCGAATGTTCTCGCGGTGCTGGAAGAACAGCAGGAGGGCCATGACGGCGGCCGTGCCAGCCAGCCACTCGTTATTGACCACAAAGGCGAAAATCGGCGCGGTGGCAGCCGCGGTGAGCGCGGCCAGCGAGCTCATCTTCTGAGCGAAGGCGATAACGAGCCAGACGGCGCAAAAGATGA
>CAMLOA010000057.1 GCA_946481445.1 uncultured Devosia sp.
GACTGCTCGAAATCCTGCTCGACGCCCAGGCCGCGCGCAAACAGCATGCCCAGGTTGAACTGGCTGTCGGTCATGCCGCGTTCGGCGGCCTTGGTGAACCACTCGGCGGCCGTCTCGAACTGCTGCTCGCCCAGTTGCCCGCCGGCATAAAGCGCGGCGAGATTGTGCATGGCCATGCGATTGCCCGCATCGGCGCTGCGCTGGTACCACAGGCGGGCGAGCTCGATGTCCTGCTCCACACCCGTTCCGGTTTCGTAGAGGTTACCGAGCCGGTACTGGGCCGGCACGAACCCCTTGGCTGCCGCACGTTCGTACCACTTGGCCGCCTCGGCGAAATCCTGTTCGACCGCACGGCCCTCGGTGTAGATGGCGGCAACCTCGAACTGGGCCCGGGGATCGCCGTCGGCAGCCGCCTGGCGCAGCTCGATCGGGCCCACCGCCTCCGGCGCGAGCTCGAAGGTTTCGGCTGCGGTTGCGTCCGGAATGCTGCCGGTCATGGCCGGCGCGTCGGCAGCCGAGCCGGAGCCCGGAGTTGCCGGAGTGCTGACAAGGTCGGCCGTCATCAGCGCCGGGGGCATGGGCGTGGTCGCCGCAGGCTTGCTGAAACTCATGGTCGAAGTCGGGCCGATCGAGGCCGTCGCGGTGCCATCGATCATGTCGATCACCCGCGGGTCCGGCTTGACCAGCGACACGTCGTCGGTAGCAGCGGGCTCCGCCGAGGGCTGCTGCACGGCCGCCGGGGCGGCCGGTTGCTGGGTGCGACCGTTCATGCGCTGCATGACCAGGTTGAGGGCCAGCATAGACACGACCACAAGGGTGGCCGCGAGCAGCAGCGGGCGCCGGTGGCGCGTCAGGAACCCTGGCTGCGGGTCTGCGGACTGCGCGGTGGCGTCGCCAGATGCCTGGTCCGTTGCAGGCTTGGGTGCCTTCTGGGGCTTGGCGGGTTTTTCGGGCTTGACGGGCTTTTCGGCCTTGGCGGGCTTGTCGGCGGCCGGCGCCGGTTCCGGCGTCTCCTTGCCCTGCCCCGGCAGCACGCGCGAAAGGGCGCGGCCGATCAGCGACGTGCCGGTGGGGGCCTGGCCGGGCGCCTCCTGGCGAGCGCGCTGAGCGCGACGCGCAGCGGCAACGAAGGTGCTCGTGCTGCTGACATTAGCGGGCACTTCGACCTCGGGCGCGGGCGGTGCGGCCGCAGGTTGCACGAACGGATCGCTGGCAGCCTTGGCGAAGCTCGACTGCGGGCGAGGCGGGCGTTCGACCTTGGAGGCATCGAACTGGGGACGCGCCGGTAGAGGGGCCTCCGGTTCGGCGGATGCCGATATCGCCGCCGCCTTCGCGTCGAGCGCGGAGCGCACAGGCATGGCGTCGCGGAAGCCGGCGTCCACCAGCGGCGCATCCTCGGCCGGACTGGCCGGCATGGCATCGTCCTGGGCGACACGTCGAGGGCCGGCGAGCGCTGACAGCATCGCATCGAGCCGGCCACGGTCCGCCGGCGCGGCGGCATTGACGGGCCCCGGTTCTGGTGCAGTGACAGGCGCGGCGGCCGGAGCCGCAACCGGTGCCGGACGTTCCTGCCGGGCCGTCAGAGCTGCCTCCAGGCGTGTCAGCCGCTCGGCTGTGTCCTTGCCAGCGGTGTTGAACAGGGCCGTCATGCGCTGTTCGAGGGCGCTCATGTTTTCTTCGGTCAGGCTCGGCGCTGCGGGAGGCGGGGCTTTTGCGACCACGGCCTCGGACGTGCGCACGGCCACCATTTCGGCCAGCGCCTCGAAGTCGGGCTGCTTGCCGGCCGTCTTGATCAGGCCGCTGAGACGATCCTCTATGCTCTTGAGGCTGTCGGGCCCAAACATGGCAACGGGTGCAGGGGCCTTGCGGGTCACCGCCTCGCTGGTCCGTTCGGCGACCAGCGTTGCCATCGCCTCCATGTCGGCGGCGTCATGCGGCGTCGCGTAGAGCTTGGCCAGGCCATTGAGCTGGGCACCGGTTTCGTCCATGCGCTGCATCAGCAGCTTGAGCTGGCCTTCGACCTGCGCCGTATCCGCGGGAGCAACGATGCGCTCGGACAGCGCATCGATACGATTCTCGAGCTGCAGGAAGCGGGGCTCCATGCCGGTCATCACCGCGTCGCGCAGCCCGGCAATGTCATGCTTGAGGCCGACGACGTCGCCGCTGGCATTGTCCAATGCCTCGAGGCGCGCGGCAATGGCGTCCACCTTTGCAACCAGCTTGCTGGGTGCAGCTTCCCGATCCTTCATGGCCTGGGTAAAGGCCGCCATTTCCGACGTCAGTCGCTCGAAATCGCCCGAGGACAGGGCCACGTTCTTCTCGATCGAGTCGATCCGGTCATAGACGTTGCGGACGCTTCTTTCGATAGCCTGCATGGCGGGCGCCAGGGCGCTCGCGCCCTCCGGAGCCGGCGCTGCCGCAGCGCGCTCCTCGCGGACCATCTCGCGTTCCATCTGCTGCGCCTGCAGCTCGGCAAGCTTGCCGACCGTGGCCGACACGTCGTCGAGGCGCTTGTTGACGGCAGAGAGGTCGACCTTCGACCCCTCCTCGATGAGGGCTGCCAACGCGCCGATCTGGGATTCGAGGCGCTTGACCTGCCCTGTCTCGCCCACCGCGCCGGCGAGCAGTTCCACGACATGTGTCAACTGCTCGACCTGGCTGGCCACTTCCTTGACGCTGCCATTGCTGGCCCGCTGGGCCTTGAGTTCGCTCTCAAGATTGCCGAGGCGACCCGAGATGCCACCGACCAATGCGCTGAGTTCGCGGAATTCGGGCATGTCGGTGGCCCGGCGACCAAGGGCGGCTGCGGGCGCCGACATCTGGCGGCCGCGGATTTCGGCGATAGCGCTGCTGAGGGCGTCCTGTGGCTCCGGCGCGAGTACCTCGTCGCGCTCGCTGAAGCGATCAACGGCACGCTTGACGGTGCGCAGGGCCTCCCTCCGGCGCGAGGACGGCTCGGGCCCCACGACCTGGTCCCGCAGGTTGCGAACCCGCTGGGTCAATCCCGTAAGGGCGGGCTCGGGACGCTCGGCCCGGGCATAGCGCCCTTCCACCTGATCGAGCAGGGCCACCAGTTCGCCCCGGAGTGCCTGCCATTCGCCCGGCTGCGGCTCGAGATCGGGGTCGGACATATCCGACATTGGGTAGGCGCGGGCCATGGTTAGTCCCTGTCATGAAAAGACGGACCTCCGCGATTCAACACGAAGGTATGACGGTTACTCTTGAGAAAACATGGTAAAGAACCCGTTAAGCATTGCCGCATTATGCAAATGCCCGATGCCCGGAGGCCTGATTTTCTGGGCTTCCCGCGGCCGATTCGGAGTAAACCTAGCGGGCCGAGCAAGGGAGACAGAGCCAGACCATGACCCGCCGCCGCATCATCATCGTCGATGACCATCCCCTGTTCCGGGCTGCCTTGCGCCAGACGCTGTCGGGCGGCGACGCCACTGTCAGCGTGGAGGAAGCCGGGGATCTCAACGGGCTGAGTGCCGCGCTGGACGCGGAACGCGATTGCGACCTCGTGCTTCTCGATCTCAACATGCCGGGCGTCCGCGGATTCTCCGGCCTGCTGCTGTTGCGCGCGCAGTATCCCGACATTCCGGTGATGATCATTTCAGCGGTAGAGGACAGCACGGTCGTGCGGCGGGCCTTCGAACTGGGCGCTGCCGGATACCTGCACAAGTCCGTCGGCCCCACGGAAATCCGTCGCGCCATCGAAACCGTGCTGTCGGGCGAAGTCTTCGTCCCCGAGGGCACGACGCTGGGCGGGGACGACGACCACACGGCGCTGATGCACCGGCTATCGACGCTCACACCCCAGCAAGTGCGGGTGCTGATGATGCTCAGCGACGGGCTGATGAACAAGCAGATTGCCTACGAACTCTCCATTTCTGAAGCCACGGTCAAGGCGCATGTCTCCGCAATCCTGCAGAAGCTGGACGTGGACAGCCGTACCCAGGCGGTTATCGCGGCCGCCCGCATCGAGGACGGACAGTTCGAGGCGCTGTTTTCGACCGGAGCCGAAAAGGCCTAATTGATGCTGGCGCGGCCGTCGGCCCATTCGGCCGTGCGCGTGCCGACCAGTTGGGCGATGTTGGTCTTGCCCTGGGAGCGCACGCCTGCCACCAGCCCGCGTTTGATGCGGTCGAGCAGGTCAAGGCCGCCGAACACGAGCGCCGAATAAAGCTGGATGGCGTTGGCCCCAGCCTCGATCTTGGCGAGCGCGGACTGCGGCGAGTGGATGCCGCCCACCCCAACGATAGGCAGATCGCCCACGCGCTGTCGCATCTGTGCGAGGCGACGCGTGGAGA
The DNA here is from genome assembly GCA_946481445.1 of uncultured Devosia sp. The sequence goes on from CAMLOA010000057.1 coordinate 4,311, forward strand.
GGTTGAACAACGGCCTGCCCGAGAGCCCTCCGGCCTCATCCGCGTTTTCCTGGCCGGCAACGGCATCCCGCGTGACCGTGGTGTTGGAGACGATCAGGCCGTCGAGGTCCGTGTCCAGGATCGTGCGCGCAATGCCATCCATCGCGGCTTCATCCAGGTCAGGGGCAATCTTGAGCAGGACCGGTACCCGGACCTTGGCCTTTGCACGCGCTGCCAGGACCTCGCCCAGCAACCGCCGGAGCGCCTCGTCGGCCTGCAGGTTGCGCAGACCTGGCGTATTGGGCGATGAAATATTGACCGTGAGGTAGTCGGCCAGGTCGGCGAAACGCTTCACGCCAAGGACGTAGTCGGCGACAAAGTCCTCGCTGTCCTTGTTGGCCCCGATATTGACGCCGAGGGCCGCCGGAACCCGCAATCCCTTGAGCCGCGCGAAGGCCGCGTCGTGGCCCTCGTTATTGAAGCCCATCCGGTTGATGACGCCTTCGCTCTGTGCCACGCGGAACAAGCGAGGCTTCGGGTTGCCGGATTGTGGCCGCGGCGTCACCGTGCCCACCTCGACCAGCCCGAAGCCCATGATCGCCAGGGGGCGCGGCACTTCGGCATTCTTGTCGAAGCCTGCCGCCATGCCCACCGGATTCTTGAGGTCGATGCCGCACAGGGTGGTGCGCAATTCGGCGCCGTCAGGGCGATCCTGCTCAGGAGCCAGTCCCAGCCGCAAGGCAGTGATCGTGGCGCCATGGGCCGTTTCCGGATCCATCTTGAGCAAGGTCTGGCGCGTGAGCCCGGAGAGGGCCGGCACGCGCAGCAGCGGCGACAGGGCAGACAGGATCATCGGACCAACTCCGGCAGTTGGCAGGCACCATCGGACGCCACAGCCAGGGGAGCCTCCCAGGCAATTGCGGCTGTTGGCAGCGGCCCGCCATAATAGTGGGGGAACAAGTCACCGCCGCGAGATGCTTCCCACTTGAGCCCGGCGCCCAAGTCGGCCGTGCGCACACCCAGAAGCACGAGTCCCGATTGCCCCGCGAAGTGCAGCCGAAGGGTTTCGGCCAGTTGCTCGGCTGTGGAAAAATGTATGTAGCCATCCTTGGCGTCTACCGGCATGCCGGCAAATCCAGGGGTATGACGGGCCGGTGCGAAGGCGGCCTCCGTCGCAATCTTGTAGATGAGTGCGGGGTGGTTCATGCGCGCGAACCTAAAGGGGGCTGACGGGTCCGGCAAGCACCGGCATGCGCCTTTACAGCCTTGCCTGAGAGGGGTATATAGGACTTAATTCCACAACTAAGATATATTTCCTGCCTCGGGGAATAGGATATGCTGTCACACAGGGCCATCTGGGACGGGATCGACGCCCTCGCCAGGCGCCACGGACATTCGGTGTCTGCCCTTGCCAAGCTGGCAGGGCTCGATGCCACTGCGTTCAATGTATCCAAGCGTGTCAGCAAGGATGGGCGTGAGCGCTGGCCGTCCACGGAAAGCATCGCCAAGATCCTTGACGCCACCGGGGAGAGCTTTGACTCCTTTCTGACGGGCACGGGCGCCTTTATTCAGTTCAACGAGCCCCCCGGCAATCGTACCGTGCCTCTGCTCGGGCTGGCGCAGGCCGGTACCGGCGGCTTCTTTGACAGTGCAGGATTTCCGGCCGGTCAGGGGTGGGACGAAATCGTACTGCCGGCGCCGGGCGAAGGCGGCATCTACGCGCTGGAAGTGCAGGGGGACAGCATGGAGCCACTCTATCGCGAGGGCGATCGCATCGTCGTCTCACCCACCGAGCAGGTGCGGCGCGGCGATCGCGTGGTCGTCAAGACGCGGGATGGCGAAGTGATGGCCAAGGTCCTCTTCCGCCAGACAGCCAAGCAGATCGAGCTGCACTCCCTCAACCCCGCCTACGAACCGCGGACGATCGATCTCGTCAATGTCGAGTGGATGGCCCGCATCATCTGGGCCAGCCAGTGACAACCATCAGTCGCGCCACCGCCGCAGACGCAGGAGACTGGGAAGCGCTGCGCCAGGCGCTGTGGCCCGATGGCGGCGATACCGGCGCTCATGCGGACGACATTGCGCGCCTGCTGGCCGACCCCGGCGACACCGTAAACTTGATCGCCCGCAACGACACTGGCGACGCGGTCGGCTTTGCCGAGGCGAGCCTGCGCCGTGACTATGTGAATGGCTGCGATACCTCGCCAGTGGCCTTTCTTGAAGGCATCTACGTCGCCCCGGCAGCGCGCGAGCGCGGTGTGGCCAGGGCGTTGGTCGCTGCTGTCCAGGATTGGGCCCGCGATCAGGGCTGCACCGAACTTGCTTCCGATGCGGCGATCGACAACACGGGAAGCCTCCGGATGCATAACGCGCTCGGCTTCGTTGAAACCCAGCGCGTCGTGTTTTTCCGCAAGCAGATCGACTAGCGGCAACCGGCGCGGCTGAACATATCGGCGATGATGATGGGCGTGGCAGCCGTCTCGGCCCATTGGGACTGATCGGGCACCGCTGCCGCGAGAGCAGCAGCGGCCGCATTCTCATCGAGGTTGAATGACCCGGTACAATGCACCTGCGTCGCCCCCCGCTGCTGGGCCTGTGCCATGACCAGGCCGGTAGCCTCGCCGACACCAGCCAGATAGGCAATCACGGTCGTGCGGGCGGCCGGATCGGATCGCGACAGGGTGACCATTTCCAGCACCTGCGCGACTGAAATCTGCCCCATGCTCGTGCTCGAGGCCGCTTGCGATGTGACCGTCGCGAGCACGAAACTCAGCATTGCGAGAGATGTCGACAAGAGACGCATTCCAGATTTCCTTATCGTTTTGTAACGCCGTTATATCCTTTGATAAGAATTTTTTGTTGTCAAACGATAATTTTTGACCTAGCCTGCGTCCCACTTCCGGAGAGTGAACATGATCGATATCAAGGCCGACCCCTTGCACCCCATGCCAATGCCCGGTGCTGCCGTTCCCGTGGCCGCAGGAACATCGATCCTCTTCAATGGCCTGGCCGTCGCGGCAGGTGCACTTGCAGCGCTTCTGCCGATAGCAATCTGCCTTTACTGGTCGCTGGCGGATCGGGAGCAGCTATTGCTGTCGCTGGGCTCCGGCGCCCATGGATCCGGCAATCTGGACTCGATGCAGCGGCTGTGGGCTGCTGCAGTCTCTGTGCTCGCTGCGATGCCGCTCTCCTGGGGGCTGGTCCGCTTGCGAGTGTGCTTCATCGAGTTCGCAAGGGGGCGACCATTCGCGGCCCGCGGCATAGCGGGATTGCGAGATTTCGCGGCCGGCGTCGGTGCAATGGTTCTGGCCAAGCCAGCCGGCTTCATGGCCCTGGCGCTACTGATGAGCTGGAATGCGCCCGCCGGCATGCGCCAATTCGTCATCCGGATCGACAGCGACGCGCTGCTGCTGGCGCTGTTTGCAGCCACGATCGGTTCTCTGGCCTGGGCCATGGAAAAGGCCGCCGCCCTTGCCGAAGAAAACAGCCAGTTCGTGTGACCGCCATGGGGATCAGGGTCAATCTTGCCGTGATGCTGGCGCGTCGTGGCGTCAAGTCCAAGGATTTGGCGGAGTATGTCGGGATTACCGAGGCCAATCTCAGCCTGCTCAAGCAGGGCAAGGTCAAGGGCATCCGCTTCGACACGCTCGACGCCATCTGTCGCTATCTGGCGTGCCAGCCAGGGGATATTCTCGAGCACGAGGCAGAAGCTATCGAGGCCAACGCAGACTGACTGCTTGGGCGCGGCGCGGGGCCTTGGGGTGACGCCGGTAGCGCGTCACCCGAGAGTTCTATTGAGCCAGCAGCTTGCCCGCCAAGGCATCGGCGATGAGCTTGCGGGTATTGTCGATACCGTAGAGCGCGGCGAAGGAGCCGAAGCGGGGCCCCCGTTCCTGCCCGATCAGCACCTGATAGAGCATCTGGAAGAAGTCGCCGGAAACACCGGGACCGCCCGTGGGGCTTTTCTTGGTGTGATCCTGGTAGCGCTCGATGTCTCGCGCCACGTCGAGAGCCGCGTTCTGGATGGCTTCGTTATTGGCATCGGCCGGCAGGGCGGCAAACGCGTCCGAAAGTGCCTCGAGCGCAGCGCGCTCCACGTCGTCGGGCGCGCGATACGACTTGTGCACGAAGTCGCGGAAGTAGCGCATGGCATAGCCCACCAGCGCATCAAGCTGCGGATGCGTCTTGGCCGACACGCCCGGGGCGT
>CAMLOA010000058.1 GCA_946481445.1 uncultured Devosia sp.
GTCCGATTTCGACCGCAGCCTCGAAGAAGCGGCGATGGACCTGGGCGCCAGCCCGCTGCGCACCTTCTTCGACATCACCCTGCCCATCATCGCCCCGGCTTTGGTATCGGGCTGGCTGCTCGGCTTCACCCTGTCCCTGGACGACCTGGTGATCGCCAGCTTCGTCTCGGGCCCCGGCTCATCAACCCTGCCCATGGTCATCTTCTCCAAGGTGCGCCTGGGCGTCTCGCCGGACGTCAACGCCCTGGCCACCATCATCATCGGTATCGTCGCGCTGGGCGTCTTGGCGGCAACCGTGATGCAACTGCGCGGCAAACCGAAGAAGGCGCGGGCGTGATCCCTGTGCAGCCCCCCGGCCGATCGTGATCTTGTATGGCTGGACATCGGCGCAAAACCTGTCATGCTCGTGTCATGTTCAACCAACGTGAAGGAGGTGATCCAGTGTCTTATGAGATTTTGGCGCTCGAAGAAGGTCTTGGATTTCAGGTGCTGACCGGGAGGGACCTCGGCTAGGCACCTCACCTCCACGGCACTCGAGGCCGATAAGCTCAGGAAGGGCCGCCCGTCGAGGCGGCCCTTTTTCATTGCCGCTTGACGGATGGCGTCAAGCCATTGATACCGCTTGCAAGACAAGCGTTTCCAGGCATCAGCCTGCCTCGAGCAGGTGTGGTCTCCGGTCGTCCTGCCGCGAACGCACAGCGCATCTAGTCTCTGGGAGCCAGCCTTGCCCTCGGCCAATTTCGTCCTGACCCTGTCCTGCGAGGATCGCCCCGGCATCGTCGCTGCCGTCACCACCGAATTGGCGGCGCTCAATGCCAACATCGCCGAATCAAACCAGTTCTGGGACCGGGAAACCGGCCGCTTCTTCATGCGCCTGGCCTTCACCGCGCCTGAAGGGGTGAGCCGGGATGCCATCGAGCGGGCCCTGAAATCGCCGATCGAGCGCTTCTCGATGAAGACGGCCCTGGCCGACGAGGGACGCCGGAAGCGGATCGTCATCCTGGTCTCAAAGTTCGACCACGCGCTGCTGCATCTCTTGTACCAGATCCGCGTCGGCTGGCTGGACGCCGAAGTGGCCGCGATCATCTCCAACCACCAGGAGGCGCGGAAAATCGCCGAGGATGCCGGCATCCCCTTCCACTACATGCCCGTCAACCGCGACACCAAGGCGGCGCAGGAAGCGCAGGTGCTCGAGATCGTCAAGCAGTCCGGTGCCGATCTGGTGGTGCTGGCCCGCTACATGCAGGTTCTGTCCGACCAGCTCGCCACGCGCCTGTTCGGCCAGGTGATCAACATCCACCACTCCTTCCTGCCCAGTTTCAAAGGCGCCAAGCCCTATCACCAGGCCCATGAGCGGGGCGTCAAGATCATCGGCGCCACGGCGCACTACGTCACCGCCGACCTCGACGAAGGCCCGATCATCGAGCAGGAAACGGCCCGCGTTACCCACGCCATGAGCGCCGATGACCTTGTTGCCGCCGGCCGCGACATCGAGAGCCGCGTATTGGCCCGCGCGGTCAAGCTGCACCTGGAAAGCCGGGTCATGCTCAATGGGCGCAAAACGGTGGTGTTCGGCTAGGGCGCTCCCCTAGACGGCGATATCCTCCAGCCGCAGCGAGTCGGCCAGACTGGTGCGATCCAGCACGTCGCGCGTCGCCAGCGTCACCCGCTCGAAGACATGGCGGATTTCGCAGGATGCCTCGTCCCGGCAATCCTCACATCTCCTGTAGGCGATCTTGCTGAGGCAGGGCAGCGGGGCGATGGGCCCGTCGATCAGCCGCAACACCTCTCCATACATGATCTGCTCGGGCGCCTTGAGCAGCTCATAGCCACCCGAGCGGCCCCGCCGGCTGGCGACGAAGCCGGCCCGCTTGAGCTCGAGCAGGATCTGTTCGAGGAATTTCTTGGGGATCGACTGCTCCTTGGAGATCTCGCCGATCATCATGGTTTCACCCCGCCCGGTCCGGGCCAGCGACACCAGTGCCCGCAAGGCATATTTGGCTTTCTGCGAGATCATCTGGACCTGGAAACGCTCCTCTCAGGCGTGGCAAGGGACCTCAGGACTTCGGCTCCGGCAGAACCGGCGGTGCTGGCCTCGGCGCCGCATTCTCGGCCTCGGCATCCGGCGCGTCAGTTCCGGCGGGTTCGTCGCTCGGCGGCGGGGCTATGCCCCCCTCGCTGGTTTCGTCCGCCTCCTGGGCCTCCAGTTCGGCCTCTGCCCTGTCCTGCTCGTCTGCTTCAGGTTCGGCAGGCAAGGGCGGAACGGGCACAACTTCGTCGATCTGCGCCGGCGCATCCCCGACAACGGGCACGATATCGGCCTCGTCCGCTTCCTGGGTTGCCTCGGCTGATTCCTCGGCCGGCGGTGGAGGCAAGACGATGACGGCATCCTCGGGCAAGGGCGATGCGACGACCGTGATATCATCGGGTGAAACAGGTGCAGCGTCCGCTTCGGCACCCGCCTCGCCCGCAGTGCTGGCCGGGGATATAGCTGCATCCGGGACCGCAGCTGCCGCAGCGGCAGCGGGCGCTGCCGCTTCCCGCGCCAGGATATTGTCCACCGGCGGGAGCCTGGGCTCGGCCGGCGCTGCCTCGGGCATCCTTCCCTCCCCGCGCAGCCAGGCCAGGATGCCGCGGCCGATCTCGCGCTCGCCGCGGATGACGGTGGTCGCGCCCAGGCCGCGAACGAAGTTTTCCTCTTCCTCCGAATAGGCGCGCGCAATGATGGAAATGTCCGGATTGAGCTTGCGGCCCGACTCGCAGACCGACCCCGCCTCGAAGCCGTCGGAAATGGCGATGAGCAGATTGCGCGCCGCCCCGAGATTGGCGAGCTTGAGCACGTCCTCGCTGGCAGCATTGCCGAAGACCACTTCGAGGCCGGCTGCACGGGCGGCCGCGACATCATGATCGGAATCCTCGATCACGACGATCTCGCCGCCATCCTCCTTGATGCCGGCAGCGACGATCCGGCCAACCTGGCCGTAGCCGACCAGCACGGTATGCCCGGTCTTGGTTGATGGTTCCCCGGTGTCGTCATCGGCGCCTGAAGCCCCGCTATCCACCGCCGCCTCCACCGGTGCATCGGTCGCTGCCGGCCCGCTGGCCGCGGCCGTCGGGGCTGGCTCGACCCTGGCCGGCTCGACGCCGGCCCGGCGCGCGACCCGCGCTTCCAGCCGTGGCTTGGCGAATTCCACCAGCCAGAACACCACCGGGTTGAGCACGATGGAAATCAGCGCGCCGGCCAGGATGAGATCCTGGCCTTCCGGCGGCAGGATGGCGAGCGAGACCCCGAGGCTGGCCAGGATGAAGGAGAACTCGCCGATCTGCGCCAGGCTGGCCGAAATGGTGAGCGCCGTGCCCACGGGACGACCGAACAGCAGCACGATGCCGAACGCGGCCAGCGACTTGCCGATGATGATGATGAAGACCGTGGCGATGACCGGCAGCGGATTGGTCAGGATGATCGAAGGATCGAACAGCATGCCGACCGACACGAAGAACAGCACCGCGAAGGCGTCGCGCAGCGGCAGCGTTTCCTGCGCCGCACGATGGGAGAGTTCGCTTTCGGAAAGGATCATGCCGGCAAAGAAGGCGCCCAGCGCCAGCGAGACACCGAACAGGACCGAGGAACCCAGTGCCACGCCCAGGGCAATGGCCAGAACCGCAAGACGGAACAGTTCACGGCTGCCCGTATGGGCCGTCGCGTGCAGGGCCCAGGGGATGACGCGCCGGCCCACGACCAGCATGAAGCCGACAAAGGCCGCCAGCTTGACCAGTGTGAGCCCCAGCACGCCCCATACGCCCACCTCCACGCCGAGAACCCGCTCGACGAAGGAAACGAAGGGATCGTGTATGCCCGTGTCGGTGCCGCCCAGGCTGGCGAAGGCCGGAATCAGCACCAGCGCCAGCACCATTGCCAGGTCTTCCACGATCAGCCAGCCCACCGCGATGCGCCCGCGCTCGCTCTCGATCAGGCGCCGGTCCTGCAGCGCCTTGAGCAGCACGACTGTCGAGGCCACCGACAGGGCGAGCCCGAACAGCAGGCCGGCTCCGACGCCCCAGCCCATCAGCAGGGCAAGGCCAAGCCCGAGCAGGGTCGCCAGCCCGATCTGCGCGATGGCCCCGGGAATGGCCAGGGCCCGAACGCTCATCAGGTCCTTGAGCGAAAAGTGGAGGCCGACGCCGAACATGAGCAGGATCACGCCCAGTTCGGCCAGTTCGGCGCCTAGCGCCTGGTCGGCCACGAAGCCGGGCGTGTAGGGCCCGGCCATGACGCCGGCAAACAGGTAGCCAACCAGCGGCGGCAGCTTGAGCCGGTTGGCGATCATGCCGAAGATATAGGCCAGCACCAGACCCGCGACGATCGTTGTGATCAGGGGGGTGTCGTGGTGCATCGTGCCTCCAATGGCAGGATTGGTCGGGTGCGCCCCGGGAAATCTCTATAGGCAGGATGGGGTATTCACCCGTCATGTGCAAGCACTTGTCATGCCTGCAACATCGGCAATCTCACCGATCCGCCTTGAGCTGGAGCCGACCTATGCAGCGGACAAAAGCAGGCTTTGTTGTGACCACAAGCCGATCATGGGGAACCGGGCAGGCCCGGCCCGTGTTGTCGGCTCGGACACTGCGGGGACCAGCATGCGCTTTTCGGTTGGATGCGAGATCGGCTACGAGGTCGCCGAGAAGGCGACGCTCATCTTCAATATCGAGGCCATGCAGGGCGGCCGGCAGCGGGTCTTGAACGAGACCCTGACCATCGACCCGGACCTGCAGGCCGACGAGAAGACCGCTGCGGAAAGCGGCAATCGGTATCTTCGGCTCACGGCCGCCAAGGGCTTGGTGCAGCTGCGCTATGCCGCCCAGATCGAGCTTGACCCTCTCCGCGCCGATCCCGAGGCGGTCGGGGAGGTTCCCATTGCGACACTGCCGCTCGAAACGCTGCCCTTCCTCAATCCGTCCCGCTACTGCCCGTCGGACCAGCTGGCTCGCTTTGCCAACCGGCAGTTCGGCCAGGTGGAACCTGGCTTCGGACGGGTCGTGGAAATCTGCAACTGGATCAACGCCGAGGTCGACTACCTTTCGGGTACCAGCGATACGACGACCACCGCTGCCGATACCTTCTCCACCAGGGCCGGCGTCTGCCGCGACTTCGCCCATCTCGGCATCACCTTCTGCCGTGCGCTCGGCATCCCCGCCCGCTTCGTCTCCTGCTACGCCTGGCAACTCGAGCCGCAGGACTTTCACGCCGTGTTCGAGGCCTATCTGGGCGACCGATGGTATCTGTTCGATGCGACCCGCATGGCGGCCCTTGATGGCATGGTCCGCATAGGGTGCGGCCGCGATGCCGCCGACACGGCCTTTGCCACCATCTATGGCGAGGTCATACCTCGGCCGATACGCGTGTGGAGCGAAGCGATGGGCGGTGATACGGCGGAGCAATGGACCACCGATGCGGTCAGCGTGTCGCGCAACTAGCCCATGGCATCCTGCGGGCTCAGCACGCGATCGACGGCGACCGATACGTCCATGCCCAGATAGTCGTCCCTCTTGCCGATGAACGTGCCCGAAATGGGGATGGCCTGGCGCGGCTCGCGCGCCACCCCCACCCGGATCAGGTCGCGGGTCCCCACTATGGCATTGGTCGGATCGAATTCGACCCATCCGGCACCGGGCAGGTAGACCTGGCACCAGGCGTGGGTTGCACCCCCGCCGCGATTGCTGCCGTCGCGGGCGGGCGAATAGAGATAGCCCGTGACGAAGCGGGCGGCCAAACCGAGCGAACGCACGGCCTCGATCATCAGCAGCGCGAAGTCGCGACAGGTGCCCTGCCGGCTGGCAAGGGTCAGCGACGGTCGTTGCGTACCGGGGTCGGGCCGCCGGAGATACTTGAAGCCCTCCTTGATCCCGGCCGTCATGGTCATGAGCAGATGGCTGGTATCGGTCGGGCCGTCGGGATGGACGAACTGGCTGGCCCATGCATCCACCTCCGTTTCGTCCGGATATTGCCGCGCGATATTCGCAGCCAGGTCCGGGGCATCGCCGCCGCCATAGGCGAAGGGGTAGCGCCGGGCATGGTCATCGATCTCGAATCGCGGTGTCCGTTCGTGGGTGTGGTCGAGCACCATCCTGGCCTCGATGCGCAGCGTATCCGCCGGCGCGCCGAAGCTGGCAATGGCGATCCCGTTGCCGAAGACGTCCAGGATCCAGCGCACGTGACTGGGCTCGGGCGTGATGGCGAGGCTGAACCGGTCCAGCGTCTGTTCCATGCTGTCGCGGGGCCGGAGGAGCATGCGGTGCTCCCCGAACCTGACCGGCCGCGCATAGCGGTAAGTGGTCACGTGCCGGACCGACAGCAGGGTCACGAGACGACCGTGATCTTCTCTGCGGCGCGGGTGATGCCGGTATAGAGCCAGCGGGCGCGTTCCTCGCGGAACACGAAGCTCTCGTCGAAGAGGTACACATTGTCCCACTGGCTGCCCTGCGCCTTGTGAACCGTCAGGCAGTAGCCAAAGGTGAACTCGTCGAACTGCCGCCGCTCGGGCCAGCTCATGGCGTCCTCCTCGCCCGAGAAGAAGGCCTTGTGCGTCAGCACCCGCGCCTCGCCCTTTCCCTCGTCATCGGCCAGCAGCAGCGAATATTTGCCGTTCGAACGCCGCGTCACGTCGGTGACGATCCAGATCTGCCCGTTCAGCAGTTTCTTGCGCGGATTGTTCCTCAAACACACCATGCGGTCGCCGACCACGGGCTCGTGAAAGGGCAGGCCGCGCAATTCGCGCAGGCGGTCATTGTATTGCAGGCGCGTCTTGTTGCGGCCCACCAGCACCTGGTCGGCCTCGAGGACGGCGCCCCTGTCCACATCCTCGCGCGCAACGACGAGACTTTCCCCATAGCGGCCACGCTCGAGATAGCCACCCTCGCGCACGTCCATGCTGAGGCGGATGATCGGATTGTCGGCGGCCTGGCGATGAATCTCGGTCAGCATGATGTCCGGCTCGTCGGCGGTGAAGAAGCCGGCACCCTGCACCGGCGGCAGCTGGAATGGATCACCCAGCACCAGCACCTTGGTGCCGAAACTCAAAAGGTCCCTGCCCAGTTGCTCATCAACCATGGAAACTTCGTCAATGACGATGAGGTCGGCGTCGGCCGCCGGACTTTCGTCATCGAGCACGAAGCGCGGCTCACCCTCCTTCTCGCTGACAAGGGTATAAATCAGGCTGTGGATCGTCTGCGCGCCCTTGCAGCCGCGCTTTCGCATGACTAGCGCCGCCTTGCCGGTGAAAGCGGCATATTTGACCGACTTGACGTCCTGCGCCAAGTGCACGGCCAGCGTCGATTTTCCGGTGCCGGCCCATCCGAACAGGCGGAAGACCTGCGGGGCCCGCGGATCCTTGAGCCATTTTGACACCGCGACCAGGGCCGCGTCTTGCTGGGGTGACCAGATTGGCATCAGGCGATCAGGGTCCGCACAAGGCCAACGCCCTCGATTTGCCCCTCGAGCACGTCGCCGCGCACCACCGCGCCCACCCCGGCCGGGGTGCCGGTCATGATCAGGTCACCCGCCCTCAGGGTCACGTAGGTGCTGAGATGGGCGATGGTTTCGCCCACGCTCCAGACCTGGTCGGCCAGGTCGCCGCGCTGCCGCTCGACGCCATTGACAGTGAGCGTGATGGCGCCCACGGCCGGGTGACCGATGCGGCTGGCTGGCGCGATCGTGCCGATCGGGGCCGAATGGTCGAATGCCTTGGCCATCTCCCAGGGACGCCCGGCCTTCTTTGCTCCGGCCTGCAGATCGCGGCGGGTCATGTCGAGCCCGGCCGCATAGCCAAAGACGTGGTCCAGTGCCGCCTCGGCCGGAATAGCGGCGCCGTCCCGCCCGATCGCCACGACCAGTTCGATCTCGTGATGCAGATCTGCGGTCTGCGGGGGATAGGGCACAGGCCCTTCCCCCACCACGGCGGCATCGGCGGGTTTGGCAAAGAAGAAGGGCGGCTCGCGTGTGTCGTGACCCATTTCCACGACATGCTCGGCATAGTTGCGGCCGACGCAGTAGATGCGGCGCACCGCGAACCGCCCGCCATCGGCAATGGGAATGGCCACTGGCTCGGCGCGCAGGAACATTGGATCAGCCACGCTTGAACTCCTCGGCATAGGGGCCGATCAGATCGAAATCGATGGGCCCCAGCCGATCCTGGGCCGAGAAGGACTGGTGCCAATAGGGATAGAGCAGTGGTGGACGGCTGGCTGCATCGAGCCGGGCCCGCTCCTCCGGGGCGAGCTTGAAGTCGGCAGCCTTGAGATTGTCCTCGAACTGCTCGTGGCTGCGGCCGCCAATGATGACCGAGGTGACGCCAGGCCGCCCCAGCAGCCAGCTCAGGGCCACCTGCGCGCCCGAGACGCCGCGCTCGTCGGCAATGGCCACCAGTGTGTCGATGA
>CAMLOA010000059.1 GCA_946481445.1 uncultured Devosia sp.
GAAGCCGATGGCCGTCGCCTGCCGGCTCAGGTGGCAGGGCGTGACGAGAAGACCGATCTGGCCGTCCTCAAGATCGAGGCCGGTGGCGAACTGCCCTTCGTGGAATTCGGCGACAGCGACAGCGCCGAGGTCGGGGACTGGGTCATGGCGATCGGCAATCCGTTCGGCCTGGGCGGGTCGGTAACGCTCGGGATTGTTTCCGCGCGGAACCGCAACATCAACTCTGGCCCCTATGACGACTTCATCCAGACCGATGCCTCCATCAACCAGGGCAATTCGGGTGGGCCGCTGTTCGACATGGAGGGAAGGGTCATCGGCATCAACACGGCCATAGTCGCCCGTGGCATGGCCTCGCTCGGCATCGGCTTCGCCGTTCCGGGCAACCTGGCCCGCAGCGTGGTCGGCCAATTGGCAGAATATGGCGAAACCCGGCGTGGCTGGCTGGGCGTGGGCATACAGGAAGTCACCGAGGACATCGCCCTCTCGCTCGGCCGGCTGGATATGCAGGGCGCCATCGTGGTGGATGTCGATCCGTCAGGGCCTTCCATGAACGTGCTGGAACAGGGGGACCTCATCCTGAGTTTCGACGGCAAGGCCGTGTTGCGCATGCGGGACCTGCCTCGAATCGTGGCGGAAACCGAGGTGGGCAAGGCCGTGCCCGTGCAGGTGCTGCGCGATGGAGCAGAACTGACCCTGGAGATCGTGCTGGGCCGACTGGAGCAAGGTGCTGCAACGCCGCCACTGCCGGCGGCAGTGCCGTTGCCAGCCCCATCCGGTGGGGCTCTCGATCGCCTGGGGCTTACCCTTCGCGATCTCAACGAGGCCGATCGGCAGGCCCTCGGCCAGGCGACGGGCGTGATGGTCGATGGGGTGATCGAGGGTTCTGCAGCCGATGAGCGCGGTCTTGTTCAGGGTCTGCTGGTCGCCGAAGTGGACCAGCAGCCAGTGGCGACCGTTACGGAGGTGACCGACCTGATCGACACAGCCGATGCTTCGGGCAAGCGGGCGGTGTTGCTGCGCCTGGTCGATCCCGCCGGGAACAGCCGCTACGTGGCGCTTCGGCTGGATTGAGCGGCAGGATTGGCGATCCTGTAGAGAACGTGTTGATGCAGGGGATGGGCCGGCGGAATACCGGGATGCCCGAAATCCCCTTCGGGATCCCGCGCCATCCCCAGCTTGGTCATGACGCGCCGGCTGGGGAGGTTGACCGTCGCCGTGAAGGCCACGATTTCTGGAAGGCCCAGAGTTCCGAAACCGTAGGCCAGCCATGCCCGCGCAGCTTCGGGTGCATAGCCCTGACCCCAGTAGTCGCGGCCGAGCAGCCAGCCGATCTCGACCTTGGGATCGCCGTGCACAGAAAAGCTCATCGGTCCGAGGCCGACATCGCCAATGAACGCGCCGTCCTGCTTGCGCTCCACGGCGAGGAAACCAAAGCCGTCGGCCTCGTACCCGGCGATGAAGCGGTCGACAATGGCATCGGATTCTGTCGCCGTCGGGATCTTTGGGTAGAAGCGCCGCACGATCGGGTCGGCATTGAACCGGGCGTAGTGAACCCTGTCGGCAACCCGCCACGGCCGGATCAGCAGGCGCTCGGTTTCCAGGATCACCGGACGAACTCGTCTTCCGAGTAACCCTGCAGGTAGAGCAGGGCGGTGAGGTCGCCATGGTCGATGCGGATGCCGGCCTCTTCAGCCACGGCGGGCTTGGCGTGGAGAGCGACACCGAACCCGGCAATGCGGATCATGTCGAGGTCATTGGCGCCGTCTCCGACCGCAATCGTGTCGCTCAGCGGGATTGCGCGATCGGCAGCCAGCGCCATCAGGCGCTCGCGCTTGGTGTTCTTGTCGACTATGGGCTTGCTCACCGTGCCGGTCAGCAGATCCCCGTCAAACTCGAGAACGTTGGCGATGGCTTCGTGAAACCCGATGCGCTTGCCGAAATGGTCGGCAAAGAAGGTGAAGCCGCCCGATACCAGCGAGGTGTAGGCGCCGTATTCCTTCATGGTCTGGACCAGCGCCCGCCCGCCGGGGGCCAGCGTGATCTGCTCCCGCCGGACTTCCTCGATCACCCGGCGCTCGAGCCCCTTGAGCAGGGCAACGCGCGTGTCCAGGGCCTGACCGAAATCGAGTTCACCGCGCATGGCACGATCAGTGATCTCGGCGACCTGGTCCTTGATCCCCAGAGCTGCGGCGAGCTCATCGATGCATTCCTGCTCGATCATGGTGGAGTCCATGTCGGCCACCAGCACCTTCTTGCGGCGCCCCTGACTCGGCACCAGGGCCGCATCGACGCGGCGCTTGCCTATGACGGCGCGGGCAGCAGCCAAGGCATCAGTTGACTTCGGCTCGATGATCTCGCAGGCAATGGCGTGGTTGAGCCAGTTGAGTTCGCCGCCCACTTCCTTGAGCACGGCAGCGGCCAGCGCCGGGTCGAGTTCGGAATCGGCGGGGTCGGCGATGAGGCAGAGAACCGGCATGGAAATGTCCGAAGGAGATTGTGCGTGACAGGCCGCAGGCGCGCCGTCCTGATAGCGGGTCCGACTGCCAGCGGCAAGTCGGCGCTGGCGCTCGCCCGTGCACGACAACAGGGCGGGGTAATCGTCAATGCCGATGCCATGCAGGTCTATGGCACGCTGCGCGTGGTAACGGCGCGGCCGAGCGAGGAGGACGAGGCGCAAGCGACGCACAGATTGTACGGCACGGTACCGGCGTCCACCCGGTTTTCGACCGGGCAATGGCTGGCAGCGGTGCAGAGGCTCCTGGCCGATACGGCCCGGGATGTACAGATGATTTTCGTTGGCGGCACGGGGCTTTATTTCGATGCTTTGCTAAACGGATTCGCCGACGTGCCGGAAATCTCGCAGGAGCTGACGCTTCAAGTTCAACAAGAGATTCAGGCTCTCGATGGCGAACAGCGGCTGGCCCTGCTGCGGCGGGAGGACCCGGTGGCGGCCGGGCGGCTCAAGGTGGCTGATCCGCAGCGGCTGACGCGAGCCCTGGCCGTCAAACGGGCCACGGGGCGGCCATTGTCGAGTTTTCAGGATGAGCAGCAGGCCGGCCTGCTCGGCGACTTTGAGGTTGAGCGCATGGTGCTTGACCCTGACCGGGACATTCTGCGGCAGCGGATCGCCCTGCGCTTCGAGGCCATGTTTGCAGGAGGCGCGATCGAGGAAGTGGCTGCGCTGCGTGCGCAGAACCTCGACCCCAGCCTGCCGGTCATGAAGGCCATCGGCGTGCGTGAAATCGGCGACTGGCTGGATGGCGTCGTGGGCCGCGACGAGGCAGTGGCGCTGGCGACGATCGCCACGCATCAATATGCCAAGCGCCAGCGCACCTGGTTCCGCAACCGCTTCGGCGACTGGCCGCGGCGCGCAGTTCCCTAGCGCGGGGCCAGCAATCCCAGCCGCTCGCGCATGGCGAAGCGCGTGACCAGCACGACGGCCACAAAGGCAAGGCCTGCCGCCAGGCCGATCCAGATGCCCACGCCGCGCCACCCCACGGTGAACCCCAGCACCCATGCCACCGGCAGCCCCACGGCCCAGTAGCCCAGGATGGCCAGTATCATGGGCGTCTTGGTGTCGCTCAGTCCGCGCAGGGAATGAGCCGCCACGACCTGTGCGCCGTCGACGAGTTGGAAGACACCAGCCACGACCAGGAAGGTCGCCGCCAGGGCGAGAGCGCTGGCATTTTCGGGTATGCGGGGATCAAGAAAGAGCGTGACGATGGACGGGCCCAAGGTGAGGAAGGCAATGCAGGACAGCGCCATGAAGGCCGTGCCCAGGACGAATGCCGTCCAGCCCGCCCGACCTATGCCTTCCGGGTCTCCGCGGCCATAGGCAATGCCGACCCGCACGGTGGCGGCGATGCCCAGGCCGAGCGGCACCATGAATGCCATCGACGCGCATTGCAGGGCAATGGCGTGGGCGGCCACCTCGTCGGTGCCCAGCCGTCCCATCATCAGGGCGGCAGCCGTGAAGAGGCCAACCTCGGCCAGCACCGTCAGCCCGATGGGGATGCCGATGCGGAAGATTTCGCGGAAGCGAGGCCAGTCGGGCTTCCAGAAGCGGATCAAGATGTTGAACCGCTTGTAGCGGCGATGGCGAAGCACATAGGCCAGCATCACCGCCAGCATGAAGGCATTGGTCAGCACCGTCGCTATGGCCGCGCCACGCAGTTCCAGGCGCGGCAGACCGAAATGCCCGAACATCAGCAGATAGTTGCCCAGCGCGTTGACCACGACCCCACCCACGGTGATGACGAGAATCACCCGGGTTCCGTCGAACGAAGAGAGCAGGGATCGCAGCACGATCACGCCCAGCGCAGGCCAGAGCATCAGCACGGCGATCTGGATATACTCCTCCGAGCGTGCTGCCAGCGCCATGTCCTGCCCAAGCCACCCGAACACCGTTCGAATCTGAAGGATGACCGGGGCCAGGAGAGCAGCCATCAGGATGGCAGCCCAGAAGCCCTGCCGGACGATGCGGCGCACGGCCTTGATGTCGCGCGCGCCGCGCGCCTGTGCCGTCAGCGGCGCCACGGCGCCCACGATGCCGACGCCCAGAAGGAAAAAGGGCATCAGGAAGGTCGAGGCCAGGGTGCCGGCCGCCAGCGCCTCCGGGCCCAGCCAGCCCATCATGATCACATCGGTCGCGTGCAGAGCATTCTGCGCGAGTTGGGCAATGACCAGCGGCCATGCCAGCGCAAAGGTCGCGCGTAGTTCGGCGGACCAGCTGTCGCGGGGGGAAATGCCATTGGCGGCCGCGACGGGCGCAGCCGTAACTTGCTCAGTCATCAAAAAATGTCCTACTCGCCAGGATGGTTTAGACGATGCGCGCGATGGACGAAAGGGGACGCACGATGGCTCGGACGGAACGGACGCTCGCCTGGCGCGCGGCGATTGCCGCCTCTGGCGTGATCGGCGCAGCGGGTGTCGCTGCGGCAGCCGGCGCTTCCCATCTCGGCGACAGCCGCAATCTGTCGGCGATCGCCGCAATCTGCCTGTCGCACGGGCCGGCGCTGCTCGCACTTGGCCTTGCCGGACAGGGCCGGAGGCTGGCCGTCGCGGCATGGCTCATCGGCCTGGGCACGATCATTTTTGCCGCTGACCTTGGACTGCGCGAGTGGTCAGGCCAGCCGGTTTTCGCCGGTGCGGCTCCGCTGGGAGGCGGGCTGATGATCCTGGGCTGGCTGGCCATTGCCGCAGCAGGTGCGATCGGCTGGAGACGACAGCCGCCGCAATCTGGCTAAAATTGCAGCGGAACCATTCCGGGGTCACAGGCATTTGATGCCACGAGAGTTATCGGAGGGTTTCCATGCATAAGATCCTGATCATCGCCGCCACGGCCCTGTCGCTTGCCGCTTGCAGCACGACCCAGCAGGGCGCTGCCATCGGCGCTGCCGGTGGAGCCATCGTTGGAGCGGCGACGACCGGCAACATCGTCGGCACGGCAGTGGGTGCAGGCATTGGCGGCGTCGTCGGCGCGGCGGCCGGCCAGGTGCTCGGCCGGGTCGAGGGCAGCAACAATATGTGCATCTACCAGCGCCCCAACGGAACCCGCTACCGCGACGTCTGCCCGCAGGGCTAACAAGGTTGCAGCATCGCCCCATGCTGCCACGCGCCCCCAGGCGCCAAGCACCCGGTCCGGAGTCCCTCCTGGGCCGGGTGTTTCCACGACCAGCGAACTGCCTTGATATTCCGACAGATAGCGGCCATATGTTCTATATACGACACTGTCTTGCGCTAACTGATCTACCGGGACTAACCGGGAACTTGGCTACCTCCTGATCTGTGAATCGTTAGGCCGGGCCTGACTTCTGGCCCGTTTTCAACCCTTAGCCGGCTCGCCGGCGACCACTATTAAGAGGACTGAGTTCCATGGCTGCCATCAACGGTACCGTCAAATTCTTCAACACCACCAAGGGCTACGGCTTCATTTCTCCCGACAACGGTGAGAAGGACGCGTTCGTGCACATCTCCGCCGTCCAGCGTTCGGGCCTGCAGGGCCTGTACGAGGGTGACAAGGTGACCTACGAACTCGAAACCGGCCGTGACGGCAAGGTTTCGGCGACGAACCTGACCCTGCTGGACTAAGATCTGGCGCAACGATCGTGAAGAAGGGCCCTCTGGGGCCCTTTTTTGTTGCTGTTCGTTCCGCCACGCCGGGCATCGACTCGACGGGCGGCAGCGTGCAAGAGTCTCGCGCCGAAAACGGATAGGAGGCCACCATGCTCAAGGAGTTCCTGCGCAACTGGAGCCCGACCGTCGAAACCGGCCCGGCCATGCGCCAGGCCGGGGCGTTGCCTTATTCGCTCATCGACGGGCGCCTGACGATCCTGCTCATTACCTCACGGCGCACGGGCCGCTGGATTTTCCCCAAGGGGGCGGTCGAGCCCGGCCTCAGCGCCGCCGAGAGCGCCGCCCAGGAGGCGCTGGAGGAAGCCGGTGTCACCGGGCAGGTCGATGCGACGGCGCTCGGCAGTTATCGCTCAGGGGCGGGGGCCGATGGGTCACTGCTGGTCGATGTCGACATTTTTCCCATGCGCGTCGAGCAGCAGCTCGACGTCTGGAAGGAAATGGACCAACGGCTGAGGCACTGGGCCGTCCTGCCCGAAGCCAAGCGGCTGCTGGCCGACCCCGCGCTCAATCGCCTCGCGACCGCGCTGCACAACCGGCTCGTGCCGCGTCAGCCGATCAGGCTTTTCAGCAATAGGTAGAGCAGGGCCGCGACACCGGCCGAGGCGGGCACGGTAATCACCCACGCCGCCGCAATGCCGAACACATGCTGGCGACGTACCAGGCGGCGGCGATCGCGCTTGCGTTCCTTGGAGAGCGCCGCCTCGGGCGTGGCGTTGAGCATGGCCGGGTCGACGAACTTGGCGTGCACCGGCACGGCCGTGTCCTTCATGTCGCGTTGGGATATGTATTCGCGCAGGAAGCCGACGCCGAAGATCGCGCCCACGGCAATATGCGTTGAGGATACGGGCAGGCCCATCGCCGAGGCGACCAGCACGGTGAATGCCGCGGACAGAGCCACGCAATAGGCGCGAATTTCGTTGAGCTTGGTGATCTGCTCGCCCACTGTCCGGATCAGGCGGGGGCCGAACAGCGCCAGCCCGAGGGAAATGCCGATGGCGCCAATCGACAGCACCCAGAAGGGCAGGGCGATGCCGGCGGCCTCTGCATGACCCGTCTGTGCGGTCGTTACGATGGCGGCAAAGGGGCCCACCGCATTGGCGACATCATTGGCGCCGTGAGCGAATGAAAGCAGTGCGGCAGCAACGATCAGGGGCAGACGAAACAGCGCCGCGATGTTCTTCTTGCGGTTTTCCAGATGCAGCGATTGCCGTCGGATCACGGGCATGGCCACCAGCCAGCCGAGGAACGTGAAGCCGACGCCGAGGGATATCACCGTCGGCAAGGCCGGCTTCCAGATCCGGCTCAGCCCCTTGGTTGCCAGGTACATGGCAAAGACACCGGTCATGACCGCAACCAGGATCGGCACCCAGATGCGGGCGGCCGTGATCTTGTCGATGCGGGTGGTGATGGTCTTGCGGACGATGCTGAGCAGGATTGCGGCGAAGACGCCACCGAGCACGGGCGAGATCACCCAGCTGGCCGCGATCGTGCCGATCATTGGCCAGGCCACCGAGCCGAAGCCGGCCGCGGCGATCCCCGAGCCCAGGACGCCGCCAACCACGGCGTGCGTGGTCGAGACCGGGGCGCCCAGATAGGTCGCCAGGTGGATCCAGAGTGCCGAAGCGAGCAGCGCGGCCATCATCACCAGGATGAAACTGTTGCTGTCGAGCGTCTCGCCGGTGAGCAGGTCGCGGGCCACGGTATTGACCACGTCCCCACCGGCCAGCAGCGCGCCCGCCGCCTCAAAGATGGCGGCAATGACCAATGCGCCCACCATGGTCAGTGCCTTGGACCCCACCGCCGGGCCCATATTGTTGGCGACGTCGTTGGCACCAACATTGAGCGCCATGTATCCGGCGATCGCCGCGGCGATGATGACGAGGTAATTGTGCGGTCCATCGGCCGCGAAGCTGGCCCACACAGCGGCCGCCAGCAGGAACACCAGGGCAATGCCCGGACCGGCAATGGAGCGGGCCAGGTCATGGGTGGCGAGCTCGATGCCCGAAACCCGTTCGAGGTCCTTGTCCAGCGCGGGGTTGCTCATGTCATCGATCCGTCACAATGGGCGTCGCGCGCCAATAGCATTGTGCGCGGAAATGACCACCACTTTTGTGGTCCGAGCTCTTCAATCCCCGGCTTTTACTCTGGCGTGGGGTCCGGTCCCGGCCCGATCCTCATTGCCAAGCCCTTGACTTGGCCCGGCCGATGCACCTATCAATGCGCCCGTTATTCATGGAGAGGTCCCGTGCGGGCACTCATTCTCGTAGTAGGCAGGCGCATCGGCAACG
>CAMLOA010000060.1 GCA_946481445.1 uncultured Devosia sp.
AGGGCCTGTTGGAAGAAGTGGCCGGGCTGGTGGAATGGCCGGTCGTGATGATGGGCTCGTTCGATCCCGCCTTCCTCGAACTGCCCGAGGAAGTCATCATCGCCACCATCCGCGCCAATCAGAAATGCTTCTGCCTGCGCGACGCATCCGGCAAGCTGGCGCCCAATTTCATCATCACCGCCAACACGGTGCCGGCCGATGGCGGCGCCGTGGTCGTTGCCGGCAATGAGCGCGTGATCCGCGCGCGCCTCAGCGATGCCGCCTTCTTCTATCAGGGGGACCTGGCCATTCCGCTCGAACATGGCCTCCCCAAGCTGGAGGACATGGTGTTCCACGCCAAGCTGGGGACCCAGTTCGCACGCGTCGAACGCATCGTCCGGCTGGCCGGCGAGATTGCCCCGCTGGTCGGCGCCGATGTCGAGCGCGCCAAGCGCGCCGCCATGCTGTCCAAGGCCGACCTGGTGACGGGCATGGTAGGGGAATTCCCTGAATTGCAGGGCCTGATGGGCCGCTACTACGCCGCCGCGCAGGGGGAGCCGGCCGACATCGCCACGGCCGTCGAGATGCACTACAAGCCCCTCGGCCCTGCCGACCGGGTGCCCACCGAGCCGGTGTCGATCGCGGTGGCCCTGGCCGACAAGCTCGACCTGCTGACCGGGTTCTGGGCAATCGACGAGAAGCCGACCGGATCGCGCGACCCGTTCGCGCTGCGCCGCGCTGCCCTGGGCGTCATCCGCATCGTCACCGAGAACGGCCTGCGCTTCCCGCTCAAGGTCGAGGCGGATCTGCTTGCCTTCTTCCACGACCGGCTCAAGGTATCGCTGCGCGATGCCGGTGCCCGGCATGATCTGGTCGACGCCGTGATCTCGTCCGACAGCGACGACATCCTGCAGATCACCCAGCGGGCCGACGCCCTGTCCTCGCTGCTGTCATCGGCCGATGGCCAGAACCTGCTGGCCGGCTACAAGCGTGCCGCCAATATCCTGGCCGCCGAAGAAAAGAAGGACGGCAAGACCTATGCCGGCGCCATCGACCAGACGGCGCTGCGGGTACAGGAAGAGACCGATCTCGCTTTCGCCGTCGATGCCGTGCAGGCAGCGGTCGCCAGCCATGTGGGCAAGGACGACTACAAGGGTGCCATGGCCGAGCTGGCAACCCTGCGCGCGCCCGTGGACGCCTTCTTCACCGCCGTGCTGGTCAACGATGCCGACCCGGGCGTGCGGGCGAACCGGCTGAACCTGCTGGCCCGCCTGCGCGACACCATGCACATGGTCGCCGACTTCGGGAAGGTCGCCGGCTGACGCTGGCCGCCGCCCTGGCTCGTATTCGGCCTATACGGGGGGCGTCAGCGCTGCGCCTCGCCTGGGCTTGAACGGCGCCATGCCTTCGCGGGCCAGTTCGTCGGCCCGCTCATTGAGGTCGTGCCCGGCATGGCCCTTGACCCAGTGCCAATCCACCCGGTGCCGCTGTGTGGCGGCATCGAGCGCCTGCCAGAGCTCGGCATTCTTGACCGGCTTCTTGTCGGCCGTTCTCCAGCCATTGCGCTTCCAGCCATGGATCCAGCTCTGCACGCCATTCTTGACGTATTGGCTGTCGGTGTGGATCTCCACGTCGCAGGGACGCTTGAGGGCATTGAGCGCTTCGATGGCGGCGGTCAGCTCCATCTTGTTGTTGGTCGTGAGGGCTTCCCCGCCCTTGAGCTCCTTGCGGTGGCCGCCATATTCGAGAATGGCCCCCCAGCCGCCCGGACCCGGATTTCCCGAACAGGCGCCGTCGGTGTGGATGATGACGGTATCAGGCATGCCCGGGCGGTCTTTCATAGACGTGGAACTGGCAGAGGAGTCCGTTCGGTTCGACCTCGACACTGGTCGCGACCATGCCGATCTTGCGGAGGACGGCAAGGGAGGCAGCGTTCCTCGTGTCGGCGAAGCCGAGGAACCGGGGGCTGTCGGTTTCCCTGAAAATCCAGTCCCGCAACGCTGTCGCCGCCTCCGTGGCATAGCCCTGACCCTGATATTCCTCGAACAGGGCAAAGCCTAACTCGGGTTCACCGGTCGGGGGATAAATGCCGTAGCCCGCGCGGCCGATGAAACGGCCGTCGGACTTGCGGGTGAGGCGCAGCTTGCCCAGCCGGCGCGTGTTGAACAGGTCGATCCAGTCTTCCACGGCCTTGCGGGACTGCTCGAACGTCCAGGGCTCGCCGCTCAATGTCAGGTAGCGCGCGACATTGTGCGTGCCGTGCAGGCGCACCAGATCATCGACCTGGTCCAGGCGCCACCCCGACAGCACGAGGCGCTCCGTCTCGAGCAGCGTGAGCTGGCTCATCGTCCTACTGCGGCTTCAATGGTGCGCAGTTCGCGCGGGATGTTGAAGGCGATGTTTTCCACCGCCGTGACCCGCGCCTCGACCTTGATGTCATAGCGCTGTGCGAAGGCCTCGATGACCTCGTCCACAAGCTTTTCGGGGGCCGAGGCCCCGGCCGACACGCCCAGGCGACGGATTCCGTCGAGTCGGGCCCAGTCGATCTCGCTGGCGCGATCGACCAGCATGGACACCTTACAGCCAGCCCGCTCCGCCACCTCGACCAGGCGCAGCGAGTTGGAGGAATTCGGCGAACCGACCACGATCATGGCGTCTACCTCGGGCGCCACGGCCTTGATGGCTTCCTGCCGGTTGGTCGTGGCATAGCAGATGTCCTGCTTGCTGGGGCCGTTTATGGCCGGAAAGCGCGATTTCAGGGTCTCGACGATCTCCCGCGTGTCGTCGACAGACAGCGTCGTCTGCGTGACATAGGCCAGGCCGCCGGGATCGCGCGGGGCAAAGGACTGTGCGTCGGCGACCGTCTCGACAAGCGTGATGGCGCCGGGGGGCAGCTGGCCCATTGTGCCGACGACTTCAGGGTGTCCCTTGTGCCCGATCAGCACGATTTCGTGCCCCTCGGAATAATGCCGCTGCGCCTCCACATGCACCTTGCTCACGAGCGGGCAGGTGGCATCGAGGAAGAACATGTTCCGCGTCTTGGCGTCTGCCGGCACCGATTTGGGCACGCCATGGGCGGAGAAGACCACGGGTGCTTCGGTGTCGGGTATTTCGCTGAGTTCCTCGACGAACACCGCGCCCTTGTCGCGCAGTCCATCCACCACATACTTGTTGTGAACGATGGCGTGCCGGACATAGACCGGGGCGCCGTATTTCTGCAGGGCCAGTTCCACGATCTGGATCGCCCGGTCGACCCCGGCGCAAAAACCGCGCGGGGCACACAGCAGAATGTCTAGTTGTGGCCGCTTTTCCATATGAGATCAGATGCTTTCGGCGTTCGGGCAAGTCAAGTCTTGTTGCGGTCGCATCGGCGGATAGGCATTATGCCGCCTCAATCATGGCAAGGACTTAACAGTGAGTTTGGCCCAGGAAATGTTCGCGATCGCCCCGGCAACGGGGAAGGCGAACCTGTCCGCCAGTCAACTGAAGCTGCTCAGCGGCAAGGCGCGATGGATTTTCCGGGTTTTCGAGGCGGGCTTTCCCACCATAGCCACCATTGCCCTGACCCGCGCCGCCTGGGACGGGTTGCAGGCCGAAAGGGCCCGCAGGGACACAAAGCTCCGGACCCATTGGGTGGCATGCCTGTTCCGCCTGGTGGGGCCCGACGCCAGGCCGCCGCTGCTGGTGGTGCGCACATCGGCTGCCACCCATAATGGCGGGCTGATGCCCGCCAAGATCGGCATAGCGGCACCCGCCAACCCCGAGGATTCGATCGATCCGACCAAGCCCCTGGCCCGGGCCATCAAGGCCGCCTTCGACAGCTACGGCTTCGGGCAGGGCTGGACGGGGCGTGCCGACGAGGACCGCAGCCGCCAGATCGTGCTGATCCAGGCCGCAGCCGAGGGCGAGATCGAGCAGTTCCTCAGCCGCAACGCGACCACCGGAGCCATGGGCCCGGCACCAGTCGATGGCGCGCCGCTGCCCCGCATGCCCGAATCGGTGGGGGCGCTGGTTTCCCTGCTCGATGCCAAGGCCGGGCGGCACATGAACTGCCTCGTCGCCATCCGGCAGGGGCAGGTGCAGTTCCTGTCGGCGCGCCCGGTGCAAGTCAGTGCGGCGGCGGAGCTGGAAGCGGCGGTGGACCGGGTCAATCTCAAGGTCTGGTCCGCGCAGAACGCCGTCAGCCGTGTCGATCCGGCGCGGCTGGCGCAATTGCTCCACCCCCGCCTGCGCTCGACCGATGGCGCCTCGCCCATTGCCACCGGGCTTGGTGTGTCCCCCGGCGCGGCCAGCGGGGCGGTAGTGTTCAATCCGGAGGATGCGGCGCGGCTGCGGGCCCGCGGCAAGCACTGCATCCTCGTGGTCAACGAGACCGGCCCCGCCGACATCGAGGGCATGAAAGCCGCCACGGGCATCCTGACGGCACGCGGTGGCATGTCGAGCCATGCCGGGGTTATCGCCCGCATTACCGGCAAGCCCTGCGTGGCCGGGGTGCGGACGCTGTCGGTCGACGCGGGCGAGATGGTCTGCCGCATCGGGGACCGGGAGTTCCGCACCGGCGACCGCTTGACCATCGATGGCAATGACGGATCGGTCTATATCGGCACGCTGCCGCTGGCCCAGCCCCATATCGGGGGCGCCATCGGGACGCTGCTGGGCTGGTCCGATGCCAGCCGTACCATCGCCGTGCGCACCAATGTGGAAACGGTCGAATCGGCGCTGACGGCCCTCAGTTTCGGCGCTGAGGGCATAGGCCTGGCGCGGTCGGAGCACATGTTCTTCTCGCCTGAACGCATGGTGGCGCTGCGCCGCGTGATTCTCAGCGAGGACGAGGACGACCGCAGCCGGGCCATCAATGGCCTGGTCGACTTCCAGACCGGGGACTATTCCGCGCTGTTCGCCACCATGCGCGGACGCCCGGTGACCGTCCGCCTCTTCGATCCGCCCCTGCATGAATTCCTGCCGCGGACCGATGAGGAGATCGACGAAACGGCGGCATCTCTGGGCCTTGCCGTGCGGGCGCTGCGCTTGCGGCTGGAGCGGATCGAGGAGATCAATCCCATGCTCGGCCATCGCGGGGTGCGGCTGGCCATCACCTATCCCGAGCTGCTGCAGATGCAGGTGCAGGCGCTGATGGCCGGCGTGCGGGCGGCCAGCGAGAAGCAACCCGAGCCGGTGGCCGTCGAGGTCATGGTGCCTTTCGTCTCCACGGCGACCGAAGTGGCCTGGGTACGCGACCGCGTCAACGCCATTGCCGCCAATTCGGGCCTGTTGCGCACCGACCGTGTCCGCTTCAGCTTCGGCACCATGATCGAGCTGCCGCGCGCCTGCCTCAGGGCCGGGGACATTGCCAACATGGTCGATTTCATCAGCTTCGGCACCAACGACCTGACTCAGACCACCTTCGGCATATCGCGCGACGACGCACCGGCATTCCTGGCGGCCTACCAGCGCAAGGGGGTCTATGAGCGCGATCCCTTCGTCAACATCGACGAGAAGGGCGTGGGTGAACTGATCAGCATCGCCATCGAGCGGGGCAGGGCCGCCAACCCCAAGCTCAAGATCGGTATTTGCGGCGAGCATGCCGGCGACCCGGCCTCGCTGCGCTTCTTCTCGGGCCTGGGTGTCGACTATGTCAGCTGCTCACCCTATCGTGTGCCGGTGGCACGGCTGACGCTGGCGCAGGCTTCTGCTTAAATACCGTCCACGCGATCCCCATATGAAGGGGGCGCAGCCGCAAGTGCTGCACAGTCAGGGATGGAAAACGCTGCCGTGAGAAGTCTTGCCCTATTGGCCCTGCTGTCGAGCTTCGCCCTTCCCACGCCACTAGTCTTCGCCCAGACCGACGCCGCCCAATGCACGGCCATCGCCGACGATCTGGATCGGCTCGCCTGCTATGACGCGATCTTCCTCGGCAGCATGACCGGGGCGGGCGATGCCGTCGTGCTCGAATCCGAGCAACTCATTCCGGCGCGCCCGAGCGGCCGGGCACCCGCGACCATCTCGGTCAGCTGCGAGGCCGGTACGCTGACCATTGCCTTCGCCTTTGCCGGAAATACCATGTCGGCTTTGGGGCGCGACGCCGGCATCACCCTGCAATACGACCTGCAGGCGGCCCGCAGCCGCACGCTGCCCGTCAATGCCGACAACACGGCGATCGTCTTGTCCGGCGGCGATGCGGCCACTTTCCTCGATGGCCTGGCCGGTGCGACCAACCTGACGGTTCGGGTGACGCCGGTCTCGTCGCGGTCCCTGTCGGTGCGGTTCCGCGTGGATGCCTTCGCGCCGCAAGTCGCGCCGGTCCGCGCCGCCTGCGGCAGCTGAAGGCCCGGACCTGCGACAAAACCGCCCTTCACGCTTTGGCCACGGCCTTGCCATGGTTAACCCATTGCTGCGCCCAAAAACCCGTTTACCCGCCGCTAACCCTAATCAGACATCATCACGATGGTCGGCATTTTAGCGTCACTTTCGCCGATCAGTAGTTTTGTTGCGTAGCGTTGAGTAGCGTTTTATGGCCCATTCCCACCGGCCGGTCGTGCGTTCGCACCCGGTCAGAGCGGTTCGCCGGCACACCCTTACCCGACTGACGGTTGTCGGGCTTTTTTGTGCCCTCGCCTATGCAGCCCTGACGCCGGGCGCATTCGGGCCTGCTTCCGACCCCGCCGAAATTCCGCCTGTCGAGATCGCCATCGTCCAGGCCAGCCTCAGCTATGCCGGCATCGACCCGGTGATCACCGGATCGGTCGATCACCTGTTCGACAATGCCAGCTTCACCGGGCCCAACAGGGGCGCCAAGACCGATCGCGTGCGGCCGCAGGTGGATGTGCTGGCGCTGTCGCGCGGCTTCGAGGAAGTCCGCCTGCGCCTCGCTGCCCTGCGCGCCGGGCCGGCCGATCCCACCGACCTGGGGCAGTCCCGACTGGCCGATCTCGCCATCGAGGCGCCCACCGGCGATGTCGAGGACGGGCCGCGCATGTCGGTGGCCGCCATCAATCCAGCGACGGCCGCGGCGCTCGATGCCATTGCCGGCATCGCGCCCACCACCGCGCCGCTAGTGCCCGAAAACCCCATGCCGGTGCTGGCATCCGAGCAGCTGGCCTATGCCCGCGCGACTGCCCCCGTGACCGGCGGCTTCGCCAGCGGGCAGGTCATTGCCACCAATGACAAGGAATTGTGGTGCCTGGCGACCGCCATCTACTTCGAGGCGCGCGGCGAAAGCTATCGCGGCCAGGTGGCCGTGGCGCAGGTGGTGCAGAACCGCGTCAAGGATCACCGCTATCCCGACACGATCTGCGGCGTGGTGTTCCAGAACCAGAGCCGGCGCAATGCGTGCCAGTTCTCGTTTGCCTGCGACGGCATCCCCGAGACCATCAATGATCAGCGCAGCTGGGCGCAGGCGCAGGATATCGCCAAGCGCTTCACCAATGGTGAGCTTTACCTGACCGAAGTGGGCAATGCGACCCACTACCACGCCACCTATGTGCGCCCGGCCTGGGCGCCGCGGATGACCAAGGTCACCCAGATCGGCCTGCACGTCTTCTACAAGTTCCGGAGCGGCTGGCTCTTCGGCTAACCCGTTCTAATGCTTGCCGGAATTGTAGTAGGTGAACGAGTGTCCGGCTGCGGTCCGGAAGCCGTACCACTTGCCGTTCGACCAGAAGCGGAAGGCCGGCTCGGGCCATTTGGTCACGTCGGTGACGGTCACGCCCGGATACTGGACGTGCCTGGAAAACAGGGCATCGGTCGAGTAGGTGCCGGTGGCCGTGGTGGTGATGGTCGCATAGCTCACCACGCCCGCCTCGATCTTCTTGACCACGGCGGTGGCGGTGGCCTCGGTCGACACCCAGTCCTCGTTCTCGATGCGGTAGTCGCGATCCTCGAATTTGACCAACTGGCTCGCATCGAACGGGGCAGGGGCCAGTTCGTCCGCGATGACATCGACGACGAATCCGGGACCGATCACGCCCATGGCGACGCCGCACAAGGCGCCCAGCGTCATGCCGATCAGCATATGGCGGTCTGGCAGGTCCATGATTTTTGTCCCGTTATGATGCGCGTCGCGATACGGCGTTAACGGATCAGAAACCATAAGGGTCTGCCACAGGCAAAGTTCATTGCTTGTTAGGGTTAATATTAACAGGCCTGGACCGTGCGGGGACTACCCGGCGATGTCGTTGAAGGCGCTGATGAAACGGTCATGGGCCTCACGCGTCGGCCAGGGCCGGATGAGCCGGTCGAAGGCATCGACGTCGAAGGCGGGAAAACTGGGTGCCCCGAAGAACTTGCGGGCTTCCGAATCGGCGAAGCCGGCCAGGTGCACGGCCTCGAAATAGGCCGCCTCGCGATCGGCCTTCTTGACCTGCTTGGCCAGCGCCACCGGCATGGCCGAGGGTAGGGAGAAGCGTAGGTAAACCGCTGACAGCAGGCGGTTTTCCACGTCC
>CAMLOA010000061.1 GCA_946481445.1 uncultured Devosia sp.
CGTGCCGCTTGGCCACCGCGTCGCCGAGCATTTCGACGAGAACTGGGTGCTCGACAGGCACTACGAGGGCAACGAGATGTTCCGGCCTTCGGGCACAACGCCAGGGCACTGGCTGGAATGGTCCCGGCTGCTCTACCAGCTCTGGGTCCTGGGTGAAAAGCGCCACAGCTGGATGACCAGCGCCGCACGCGAGCTCTTTCACCAGTCCGTCGAACTGGGCTGGGACAAGGTGCATGGCGGGTTCTTCTACACGCTCGACTGGGACAATCGCCCGCTGTTGCGCGAAAAGCTGTGGTGGCCGGTGGCCGAGGCTATCGGTGCGGCAGCGTATATCTCGACTTTCGACACGCACGACTATTTCCAGGCCTGGTATCGCAGGCTTTGGGACTATGCCGAAAACCACGTGATCGACCACGAGCGCGGCGGCTGGTTCAGCGAACTCAAGGAAGACCTGACCCCGACATCGCGGCTGTTCGTGGGCAAGCCGGACATCTACCACGCGCTGCAGGCATGCCTCATTCCGCTCTATCCCACGACGGGGAGCCTCACCAAGGCGATCATCGAGGCGGACCACACCATCAAGCACGCATAGCCGCGGCCATTCGCCAAGCCCTTGCAGGCTTGCCCTGAACTGGCGGCGCGCGTACATCAGCGGCAGCTTGATGAGGCCAGAGATGACCGCGACCCGCCTGCCCGCCCAACTCCCACGCCTGCTGGTAGACCGCGCCGTCTCGGCAGCCCTCGAGGAAGACCTCGGCCTGGCGGGAGACCTGACCAGCCAGGCGACGCTGGCTCCCGACGCGCTGGCCACGGCGAGCATGTCGGCGCGTGAAGCGGGCGTGGTGGCGGGACTTGATCTTGCGGCGGCGGCGTTTCGCCTGGTCGGCGAAGGCGTGCACTTCACGCCCAGGGTTGCCGACGGCGACCGAATCGAGGCCGGAATGGTCGTTGCGACCGTAAGCGGACCGGCCCGGCTGGTGATGTCGGCGGAGCGCGTTGCGCTCAACTTCGTCAACCATCTCAGCGGGATCGCCACGCTCACGCGGCAGTTTGCCGATGCCGTGGCAGGGACCGGCGCGCAGATCTGCGACACGCGCAAGACCACCCCCGGCCTGCGGGCATTCCAGAAATATGCGGTGCGATGCGGCGGCGGCGCCAATCACCGCTATTCGCTGGACGACGCCATCCTCATCAAGGACAACCACATTGCCGTGGCCGGAGGCGTCGGCGCGGCCTACAAGGCGGCGGCGGCCTTTGCCGGGCACCTGGTGGCCATCGAGATCGAGGTGACGTCCCTGGCGGAACTGGAAGAGGCGCTGGCCGCAGGAGCCCGCATCGTGCTGCTGGACAATATGGACAACGACATGCTGCGGCAGGCCGTGGCCCTCAATGCCGGGCGCGCGCGGCTGGAAGCATCGGGCGGGGTGAAGCTCGACCGCGTGCGGTCCATTGCCGAGACGGGCGTCGACTACATCTCCACAAGCCAGATCACGATGGCGGCCAGGCCCCTGGACCTCGGACTCGATGTCGAGATCGGGGCATAGAATGACGATGCCCGTCCCTCCGGTTGGGGCAAGTTTGCCCCGGCCAACAGAGCTGACCAGGATCGCCCTCGACGCAGCCATAGCTGCGTCCAGGGTGATCCTCGACGTCTATTCGCGTCCCATCGCTGCGGTCACCAAGGCTGACGGCTCTCCCGTGACCGAGGCAGATGCAGCCGCCGAGGCGGTGATCCTCGAACACCTCAAGGGCACGGGGATCCCGGTCCTGGGCGAAGAAAGCGTCGCCGCCGGCGTGGTGCCAAAGCTCGGCGACCGGTACTTCGTGGTGGACCCGCTGGACGGCACCAAGGAATTCATCAAGCGCAACGGCGAGTTCACCGTCAATATCGCCCTGGTCGAGCATGGCGTGCCGGTCATGGGCATCGTGCTGGCGCCGGTGACCGGCGACGCCTTCATCGGGGACGCCAGCGGCGCCCGCTATTGCAGCACCCTCGAGGGGCTGGTTTCCGAGCAGCGCGACATTTCGGTCGTTTCCGCCCTGCCGCCGCGTATCGTGGCGAGCCGGTCCCATGGGCATGCGGCGCTGGCCGAACTGCGCAAGACCCTGGCCGTGCAATCGGACGTGTCGGTGGGCTCCTCGCTCAAATTCTGCCTGCTCGCGCGGGGCGATGCACAACTTTACCCGCGATTCACCCCGACCTGCGAGTGGGACACAGCGGCCGGGCAGGCCGTGCTAGAAGCGGCGGGGGGTGCCGTGGTCACGCTGGACGGCCAGCCCATGCGCTACGGAAAGACCGACCTGGGCTTTCTCAACCCCTACTTCGTCGCGGCCGCCAGCCTGGAGCTGGCACAGCGGGCCGCCGAGGAGATGCGCCGCATCCTGGCGGCGCTCGAATGAGCCATGCAACAGGCTCTTAACTGATCTGCCCGATCGGGGTGGCCGTAATACTTGCGCAGTTCACGCCGGGCATATAGAGAACCGGCATATATCGGCCCGGCATATGCCCGGCGGAGTGTGCCATGAACGTCAAGACCCTTTGCCTTTCGGTCCTCTATGACGGGGAAGCAACCGGATACGAAATCCGGCGGCTCTGCGTGGAAGGGGAGTGCAGCTATTTCATCGAGGCCAGCTTCGGCTCGATCTACCCTGCCCTGGCCAAGCTCGAGGACGAGGGGCTGGTGACCAGCCGCACCGAGCAGCAGGACGGCAAGCCGGCCAAGAAGGTCTATTCCATCACCGAAGCGGGCCGCGCCGCATTTGCCCAGCAGCTTTCCGAACCGCTGGGCGAAGACATGTTCCGCAGCCCGTTCCTGCTGTTCGCCCGCTTCGCGCATATCCTGCCGCGCGACCTGGTCGAAGCCAGGGCCAACGAATTTCTCGAGAAGAACATCCAATCCCATCGCAAGCTCGAAGATGCCATCGCCCAGCGCGACATCAGCCAGGCCGATGCATGGGTCATCAACTACGGTCGTGCAGTAATGGAGGTTGCCGAACGACACATGCGCACCCATATGCACGAACTGATCACTTTGGCGCGAGCCGAGCCGGCAAAAGACGCGGCTGAGTAAAGGGGCGAATTCTCTATGCGTGCACTACTTTCCTATGGCCTCGCGCTGCTGCTCCTGCTCGGTGCAGGCGCATGGCTGGCGACCGGGACCCTCGTTGTCGGCGGCAGCGGCCCCGGCAATGGCGAAAAGCCCATCATCGCCGTGATCGAGGGCGAAGAGCATGGCCCCATCCAGACGGCCCTGTCGGAAGCCGGCGTGCTTGCCGAACATCCGCATCCCGAAGTCGACCCGGCCCTGACCATCGCCCAGCGCAATGACTTGCAGTCCGGCGCCAATGCGCCCCTGCCGACCGTGCGCACGGTGACCTACACCGCCGAGCCGATGCAGATCGACGTGCCGCTGCGGGGCCGCACCCAGGCCAAGGCCACGGTGAGCTCGGTGGCCGAAACGCCCGGCATCGTCGACACGGTTCATGTGACCAAGGGCCAGTCGGTCGAGGTCGGTGACCTGCTGTGCACCCTGGACCAGGGTACGCGCGCCGCCGCCGTGGCGCAGGCCAAGGCGGCCCTGGAGCAGGCCAATGCCGGCCTGGTGCAGGCACAGCTCGCCTACGACACCAATGCCGAACTGCGCGCAAAGGGCCTGGCCGCCCCGAACACGGCCCAGTCCCTTGATGCCCAGCTGAGTGGCGCCAAGGCGGCGGTAACGTCTGCCCAGGCAGCCGTTGACAATGCCGAAGCCGAACTCGACCGCACCGAGATCACCGCCAAGGTGGCCGGTGTCGTGCAGGACCCGGTTGCCGTGGCCGGCTCGATGCTAGGCCAGGGCCAGCCCTGCGCAACCATCGTCCAGCTCAACCCCATGGTGTTCCTGGGCCAGGTCCCCGAATCCCGGATCGGGCTGGCCCGCACCGGGCTCGAGGCCAAGATAACGACCGTGACCGGCCAGACCGTCGACGGCAAGGTGACCTTCATCTCCTCGGTGGCGGACAATGCCACGCGCTCGTTCCCGGTCGAGATCGAATTCTCCAATGACAATGGCGCCATTCGCGACGGCATCACCGCCGAGGCCATCGTTACGCTCGGTACCGCGCCGGGCCACCTGATCCCGCAGTCGGTGCTGACGCTCGATGACGAGGGCACGCTGGGCGTGCGGACCGTCAACGACGGCGTGGTCGAATTCCACCCGATCACCATTGTGAGCGACACGCGCGAAGGCGTCTGGGTCACCGGACTGCCGGTGCGCGTGGACATCATCACCGTGGGCCAGGAAAACGTCACGGCCGGCCAGGCCGTGGATGCGACTGCCGCCGAAGCTCCCACCGCCAGCGAAGAAAGCGTCTGATCATGGTCGACTTCATCGTCAAAATCCTCAGGATGCCCCGTGTCGTCCTGACGATCATGGTCATCATGCTCGCGGCGGGTATCTCGGCCTATGTGTCGCTGCCCAAGGAGAGCTTCCCGGCCATTGACGTGCCGTATCTCTACGTATCGATCAGCCAGACCGGCGTCTCCCCGCGAGACGCCGAGAATCTTTTGGCCAAGCCGGCCGAGGAAGAGCTGGCAACCCTGCCGGGATTGCAGAATATCAGCTCGACCTCGACCACCGGCCACGCCTCGGTGTTCCTGGAATTCGACATCAATACCGACAAGGATCAGGCGCTGGCCGATACCCGCGCCCGCATGGATGCGCTGAGGTCCAAGCTGCCGGACGAGGCCAATGACCCAGTCGTGGCCGAAATCGACCTGGTTGGCATGCCGATCATCTCGGTGGCCGTCTATGGCAGCGCTCCGGAAAAGGAACTGGTACGCCGCGCCGAGGACCTGCAGGATGCGCTGGAAGGCATTGCCGAGGTGCGCGAGGCCGTGCTCTCGGGCGCCCGTGACGAAATCCTCGAAGTGCGGATCGACCTGCTGCGGCTGGAGGCCTATGGCCTGACGGCCAGCCAGCTCTTCGATGCACTGGCCAAGAACAATATGGTGGTGGCGGGCGGCACGCTCAATACCGGCCAGGGCTCGTTCAACATCGAAGTCCCCGGGCTCATCACCACCGCGCAGGACGTGTTCGAACTACCGCTCAAGACCGATGGCAACACCGTCGTGACCTTTGGTGACGTAGCGACCATTACCCGCACGCTGGCCGACGCGACCGACTATACGACGGTGAATGGCTCGCCCGCGCTGATCCTTGGTGTCAGCAAGAAGCTGGGCACCAATATCATCGACGTGTCCGACAAGGTCCGCGCGGCGACCGAAGAACTGGCCAAGGATTGGCCGGCCGGGGTGCATTACAGCTTCTTCCTCGATCAGGCAGAGACGACGACATCGCTGTTCCGCTCGCTGGAAGCGGCCGTGCTGACGGCCGTGGCGCTGGTGCTCATCACCTGCGTGGCGACGCTGGGCGTGCGCCCGGCAATCATGATCGGCATGTCCATCCCGCTGTCATTCATGATGGCGTTCCTGGTGGCCCAGTCGCTGGGCATGACCATCAACATGATGGTGATGTTCGGGCTGGTGATCGCGGTGGGCGTGCTCGTGGACGACCCGGTGGTGGTCGTCGAATATGCCGAACGAAAGCTGCAGGAAGGGGTTTCCAAGAAGGAAGCTTTCATCCTGGCGGTGCGCAAGATGTTCGTGCCGGTGGTCGGCGCGACTGCGACCACGCTGGGTGCGTTCATCCCGCTACTGTTCTGGCCGGGCATTATCGGCAAGTTCATGAGCTACCTGCCGATGATCGTGATCATCGTCATGGTCGCCTCGCTGATCTCGGCGCTGATCTTCATGCCCGTGATCGGCGCGGCCATCGCCTCGAGCCATGTCGACCCCAAGGCCAAGGAAGCGGCCGACGTTGTGATGTATGCCGACAAGTTCGACTCGCGCAAAGTGCGCGGGCTGACCGGCATCTATGTGCGGACCATGGAGAAGCTGCTGCACTGGCCGCTGCCGACGCTGGCCGTCGGCTTTGCCATCATCGTCGGCATTTTCGTCTACTACGGTCAGAACCCGACCGGATCGGAGGCCTTCCCGGCATCCGAGCCCGAGTTCGCGACCGTGGCGGTGGTCGGGCGCGGCAATTATTCGCCCGAAGAAATCCGCGACATGATGAGCGAGATCGGCGACGAGATCATGCAGGTCCAGGGCATCCAGGACGTGATCATGCAGTTCGGCTCGACGGGGGCGTTCGGCGCCACTCCGCCCGACACGATCGGCAATTTCCAGCTGCAGCTCGTCAACTACAACAACCGGGTGAAGGCCGAAGAGATCTTCGCCGACATCCGCGAGCGGGTCGACGGCTTTGCGGGCCTCGACGTGCAGGTGCTGGCTGCCGAGAACGGGCCGCCCGCTGGCAAGGACATCAACCTGCGCGTCGAAAGCACCAACTATGACGACCTGGTACCGGTGGTGACGGCAATCCGCGACCATCTGGCAACCTGGCCGGAAGTGGTGGACCTGGAAGACGGGCGCCCCTCGCCGGGCATCGACTGGCAGATCACCATCGACCGCAACGAGGCCGGCAAGTATGGCATCGGCGTGCGCGAACTGGCGCCCTATGTGCAGCTCGTCACTTCGGGCGTGAACCTGGGCACCTATCGCGACGCACAGACCGGCGAGGAGCTGGACATCAAGGTCCGCCTGCCGGAAGACGAGCGGACCTTCGACGCACTCGACTCGATGCGCATCGCCACGCAAGCGGGCATGATCCCGGTGTCCAACTTCATCGAACGCACTGCCGTGCCGAAGGTGGCCAATATCTCGCGCCGCAATCAGGTGTACCAGATGCCGGTGGCGGCGGGCCTCACCAACCTGCCCGAGGGCGTGTTTGCCGCCGACAAGGTGGAAGAGCTGCAGGCCTGGATTGCCGAGCAGGACTTCCCCGAGACCGTATCGGTGGCGTTCGGCGGCGCGGAAGAACAGATGGGCGACGCCAATGCGTTCATCGCGCAGGCCATGGTGATGGCGCTGGTGCTGATCTCGTTCGTGCTGCTGCTCGAGTACAACAGCTTCTACCAGGTGTTCGTGACGCTGATGACGGTGGTCATGTCGGTGGCGGGCGTGCTCCTGGGCATGCTGGCGACGGGCATGAGCTTCTCGGCCATCATGACCGGTCTGGGCATCGTGGCGCTGGCGGGCATCGTGGTGAAGAACGGCATCGTGCTGATCGACACCTACAATGACTACAACCGCCACCAGGGTGTGGAGCCGGTCAAGGCGATGCTGCTCACCACCGCACAGCGCGTGCGGCCGGTGCTGCTGACCGCCTTCCTCACCGCGCTGGGCGTGATCCCGATGTGGGCGAACGTAGAATTCGACTTCATCCGCCGCGAGATCGTGGTGGGTGGCCTGGCCGGTTCCTGGTTCATCCACCTGTCGGCTGCGCTGGTATCGGGTCTGTTCTTCTCGACGGCACTGACGCTGGTTATGGTGCCGGTGATGATCACGGCGCCCAGCGTGATGTGGAGCCAGATCCGCTGGATCGCGCACCAGTTCGCGCGGCTCGGCCGGTTCGTGACCGGGCGCGGCCGCCAGCCGGCCATGGCCGTGCCCGCCGGGTTCGACGGGTTGGCCGTGGAGATCCCCGCCGATGCCGATGGCGCCAGACGCTATATCGTCAGCCCCGATGCCGGGCTGGTGGAGAAGGAAAAGAACGGCGTGACGGTC
Source organism: uncultured Devosia sp. (assembly GCA_946481445.1). Next base: position 7,670 of record CAMLOA010000061.1, read on the forward strand.
GTGAGCCGGCCGGAAGCCGCCGAATAGTCCGGTACAGTCAAGAATGAGAGGCCCGCAGCGATGCGGGCCTTTTTTCATGAGCGGGCAATGTTGTCGTTGGCGGGGCGAATGGCCATCGAGCGGATACGCTCAAAAATGCGCTCATGACCAAGTTCGGCATGGCGACGGAAGAGTTGCCCAACCTGGCGTTCATTGACGGCATAGCCCAATTCTCTCAACCGGCCCACCAGACGGTCCATGTCATAGGCGACTTCGATGGGGCCATCGGGCGCCAAAAGAAGGGCTGCGGTGAGCGAGGCATAAGTGCGGAAGCCAAAGCCACTGGCCAAAGCTTCGTCGGCGTGAGCAGAGCGCAACTCGGGACAAAGGGACCGCAGGGCTGCCTTGAAATCCACGAAGCTGTTGCGGGTAATCCTGAGGGACATGGCACGATCCAGTTCCTGGCCGATGTCCGCCGATTACGCACCGACCATGAACGGGGTCGTGGTTTTCTCTAAGCACTCCTCTGTTCAACCCAGCGGCAGGTTTGGCCTAGGCAGCCGACAAGAGGATAGCTGCGAATGCATCGGCCTGGAAGATGCTTGCACATTCAGCCAAAATGGCTATATTAGCTTTAGCTGATTTAGCCAACCCGAGAGATTGTCATGGCCGAAATGACTGCGACCGATGCCAAGAACAAGTTCGGGCAGATGCTGGAAATGGCACAGGCCGAGCCCGTACGCATCCAGAAGAACGGGCGGGAC
>CAMLOA010000062.1 GCA_946481445.1 uncultured Devosia sp.
GCCTCTTCCTCTGAGACATTGCCGGCCAAGTAGCCTCGCAACCGTGCGGATCGAACAGGCGCGCTAAAGGCACGCACCTCAGCCGCGAAGCCGCCGGTGATGCGTTCCTTATCGTCGGCTGCTAGTTCAGCCGCGTAGTGATGTTTTGCGACAGTTCCCAGCGTTGGCGCGGCTGCGGCTTGTTGGGCCCTTGCCTCATCAATGCGGCGATAAAACCGCGCAACCACTTCGGGCGCGGCGCGCTCGGCGGCCTTTCGGTCGGTGCCAAGCCATTCACGAAGCTCACGTTCACCGACGATCTGCCGCAGTGAGTCCGGCACCACAATGCGCACGGCGAACCGGCCTTTGATCTCGTGAAGGTGTTTGACCTTGTTTGCCATCGGGATTTTGTCACCATTTTTGTCACTAGATTTGTGACTGAAACCCCTGCAATGCAAGGGCTTTTTGGTAACTCAATGGCTTAGGAGGAAGGTGGCGGAGAGGATGGGATTCGAACCCACGAGGACCTTTAGAGCCCTGCGCCCTTAGCAGGGGCGTGCCTTCGACCACTCGGCCACCTCTCCGGCAGGGGTGGTGGTACCGGGCGGGATGAATGAAGGCAAGCGGTTTTTGCCGCCGGGATCGGGACTGTGGGCAAATCGGCCTCAAATGCGCGACGGGCCGCCGCCGGGGCATTGCCCGGCGCGGCCCGCGAGACGATGGGCGCGGTGGAATCAGCGCTGGTTGAACAGGATCTTCTTGGCTTCATTGTCCTCGGACAGCGGCTTGGCCTGTACGTCCTTGCCCCAGTTGAGGCCGCGCCCCACGGCGGGGCGATCGTTCATCCGCTCGATCCAGGCGCCAAAATGCGGGAACTCCGACTTGGAAATGCCGTAGCGCTCCCAGGACTGGGCCCAGCCGATGGAGGCGATATCAGCGATGGAATAGTCGCCGGCAATGTAGTCGCGACCCTCGAGCTGCGTGTTGAGGACGCGGAACAGGCGGTGGGTTTCGTCGCTGTAGCGCTTGATGGCGTAGGGAATCTTCTCTGGTGCATAGACCGAGAAATGGTTGTTCTGGCCCAGCATCGGCCCGAAGCCCCCGACCTGCCAGAACAGCCACTCGTCAACCTTGACCTGCTGGCGCGGATCGGTGGGGTAGAGCTTGCCGAACTTGAGGGCGAGGTATTTGAGGATGGCGCCCGACTCGAAGACCGAGATGGCCTCTCCCCCCGGACCTTCCGGATCGACGATGGCCGGGATCTTGTTGTTGGGGGAAATGGCGAGAAATTCGGGCTTGAACTGGTCGCCCTTGCCGATATCGATGCGGTGATAGGTCCACGGCACGCCCAGTTCCTCGAGCATGACGTGAACCTTCTGCCCGTTCGGCGTGGGCAGGGAATAGGCATCGATCGGCTTGGTCTGGGTGGTCATTGGCCAGCTTTCGGTTGAAGTGAGGGTCCGAGCCGATATATCGGCATCTGACGATGGAAGGCAAGGCAGCCACAGCAATGTGCCTTGCCTTCCGATCAGCCGCGATGGATCACCATCTGTGGATGGCCATTGCCGCGCAGGGCCGGGGAAATGCCGTGCTCGTCAACCGTCGCCACGACGCGATGCCGGTAGGCCGGGAACATGAAAGTGGGCGTGACGTTCACCGGTTGGTCGAACAGGATGGTCACCGTGTAGTGGCGCATGTCCCCGTGCAGCTGCACGCCGAGCAGGCGGCCGACAAAGGGCTGTTCGAGGTAGAGCCCGGAGACCCTGCTGCCGACCTGGAACGGTACGGCGACGCGATCTGGCACGCTGGCACGGGCGGTATTCCAATCCCGATAGCCGTGATTGCGGGCCACCATTTCGAGGGCGGCGCCGTGGGACAAAGGGGTGCCGGCGCGGGCGCGCTCCTCACGGAGCGCCTTGGCTTCGGCCTTGAGGGTCTGGGCGGATACGGTGTCGAGCGAAAATGACATGGCTGGTCCTCTCATCTGCATGAGGCGCCTTTCAATCCATGGGAGCCCGCATTGCCATGACGCGCCTTGCAAAGGATGAACCAGGGTTCGTTCTGCTCGGGCTGGGCTTCACCATCGGACCATGTCCGGCGAGCGGCAGGTGCCAGCAACCAAGGGGCGATATGGGCCGGCGCGCACGGATTGTCAACCGCGTGGCCGGGGCGCGATCATTGCCGGTGATGGGGCGATCAGACAAATGCGTTGGGCGGGGCGGGCAATGGAGGATATGCCCTTCAAGCTCTGGATGAATGCCGGACTGCGCCCGGATGATGTCGTGGTAGGGGAAGTGTCGTGATCGAAGTGCTGTTTCTGCTGGTCGCCGGACTCATCGGCGGAGCGGTCAATTCGCTGGCTGGCGGCGGCTCGTTCATCGTGTTCCCGGCGCTGCTGTTCGTGGGCGTGCCGCCCGTGATCGCCAATGCATCCAACACCTATGCCGCCCTGCCCGGCTATGTCAGCGGCGCGGTGGGGTATTGGCACGCCATGTCGCGGCACAAGGACAAGCTGGTGGTCTATGCCATCATGGCGGCGGTGTTCGGATATGTAGGCGCCGAACTGCTGCTGGTGGTATCGGACGAGCAATTCTCGCTGGTCGTGCCCTGGCTGATGGCCTTTGCCGTGCTGCTCTTCATCTTCGGCAACAAGCTCAATGCGCTCGTGGCGCGGCATGGAGCGGGCCGGCGCGGCATGAAGACGGTGGGCCAGGTGCTGCTCATGGCGTTTCTGGCCGGCGTCTGTGTCTATGGCGGGTTCTTCAATGCCGGGCTGGGCATTTTGCTGCTGGCGTTCCTCGCGACAGCCGGGATGACCGACATCCACGCCATGAACGGGCTCAAGCTCTACCTGTCCGCCATCGTGGCGTTAGTGGCGGTGGCGCGGTTTGCTCTCAATGGTTCGATCGACTGGTTCCATGGATCGGTGGCACGGCTTGGGGGCGTCGTGGGCGGCGATGTGGCCGCCAGGAATGCCCACCACCGCCCAACGCATTGGATCCGCATGGGGGTGATTGTCTATGGGGTCGGAATGACCGGGTACTTCTTTTGGGTCGCGTATTTCTGAGAGTGACCCCCTCGCTGGACTCGCGGAACGATACCCCCACCCTGCTCGATTCAACGGACTTAGCTGCGCTAAGTCCTATCTCGCTTCCCTCCCCACAAGGGGGAGGGTGAACTCCACTCATAGTCCCGGCAACTTAGTCCGCTCGCCTGATCCAGACCGCGGCGTCGTGGAAGGCGGCGCCGCCGAAAGGGGGCGCGGGGGTGGCGCTGGTCAGCGCGTTGATGCCCCAGCCGCCGCGGTGAGCCTTGTTCTGGTGCAGGCCCTCGGCAATCAGGACGCCCGTGGGCAGGCCGGTGCGGACGCGCGCCGTCAATTCCACCCTGCCCCGGCGATTGCCGACCACAACGAACTCGCCATCGGCAATGCCGAGGCGGGTCGCGTCATCGGGATGGATGAAGACGGACGGCGCGCCCTCGCGCTTCCGGCTGCCCGGCGTCTCGTTGAAGGACGAGTTAAGGAAGCCGCGGGCCGGACTGGTCGCGAGCTTGAATGGATGGTCCGCATCGGTCGCTTCGGTGATGGCCCAATGGTCGGCAAAGCGCGGCATCACCGCCGGGTCGCAGGTCCATTGATAGCCCTTCCGGGCGCGGGTGCCCTCCCAATCGGGGGCGAAGCGGAAGCGCTTGTCGGGCCAGGCGAACCCCTCAGCGAAGCGCGCCGCGGCATCGGGGCGCTCACGATCGACGAAGCCGGTCTTTTCGACCTCGGCCAGGGTGGGATAGTCCGACCGACGGAAGGTGTCCGCGATGATGTCGCGGTCGCTCGCGTGGAAGCTGGGGTCTTCAAAGCCCAGGCGCAGGGCGATGGCATTGATGACATCATGATTGGGCCGCGCCTCGCCGGGAGGCGGAATGAGCGCGGGCCCATACAGCACGCGGGTGTGGCCACCACGAGTATAGTAGTCATTGTGCTCGAGGAACATGGTGGCAGGCAGGACGATGTCGGCCAGTTCGGCCGTCTCGGTCATGAACTGCTCATGGACGACCAGGAACAGGTCCTCGCGCATGAGGCCGGCGCGGGTCAGGGTCTGGTCGGGGGCGACAGCGGCCGGATTGGTATTCTGCACCAGCATGCCCATCACCGGGCCGCCGCCCTTGAGAGCCCGGGCATCGCCGGTCAGTACCGGGCCGATCTCGGACATGTCGAGCCAGCGCGGATCACCCTTTTGCAGGTGCGCGCCGGTGAGGCGGGACTTGTCGAGACCCCAGGTGCCGGAATTGGAATGAAGGGCGCCACCGCCCCGATGTTGCCAGGCACCGGTCATGGCCGGGATGCAGAGGGCGGCGTGCATGGCGGTGGCGCCATTGCGCTGCCGGGTGAAGCCGTAGCCGAGGCGGAAATAGGAACGCGGGGTGGTGCCAACCAGGTGGGCGAAAGCGGTGATCCCGGCGACAGTCAGGCCGGTGATTTCGGCAGCCCATTCGGGCGTCTTCGAGGCCAGGTGGGCTTCGAAGTCGGGGCCGAAGTCGGTGTACTTTTCCATGTAGGCGCGGTCGGCCAGGTTGTCGCGCAACAGGATGTGCATGACGGCAACAGCCAGGGCGCCATCGGTGCCGGGACGCAGGACCAGGCCCATGTCGGCCTGCTCCATGGTGGCGTTGCGGTAGATGTCGATGGCGACGATCTTCGCACCGCGCTCCTTGCGGGCGCGGACGGCGTGGGTCATGACGTTGACCTGGGTATGGACGGCATTGGTGCCCCAGATGACGACGCAGTCGCTCTCGGCCATCTGCTCGGGATTGACACCGCCGAGCATGCCGGTGCCGGCGATGTAGCCGGGCCAGGATAGGCCCGTGCAGATGGTATCGTATTGCCGGGAATAGCCCTTGGCGGCGCGCAGGCGGTCGATGCCGTCGCGATGCACATGGCCCATGGTGCCGGCATAGTAATAGGGCCAGATGGCCTCGGCGCCATGGGCGTGCTCGATGGCGGTGAAGCGGGCGGCGATCTCGTCGAACGCTTCGTCCCAGGTGATGCGCTGGAACTGCCCGCTGCCCTTGGGGCCGGTGCGGCGCAGCGGATGCAGCAAGCGATCGGGATGATGGACGCGCTCGGCATAGCGAGCGACCTTCTCGCAGATGACGCCGGCGGTATACGGATCGTCCTTGGCCCCACGCACGCGACCGACGGTCCGCTCGTCGATGAGATCGACATCGAGCGCGCAGGCCGAAGGGCAATCATGCGGGCAGACGGAGCGGGCGGTGCGCTGGGCGACGGGCTTGTTCATGGCAACAGGCTAGCGGAGGTCGGAGAGGCGCTCAATTGAATTGGGGTGATGCGTCCCATCACGCCGGCAAATGCCCCTGCCAATGCACCGCCCGCGATGCTGCCGCTAGAGCGTCGCGAAAGCCCTGGTCGCCGTTTCGGCATTGCGGCGGGCACGGTTGGTGGCGTGCCTGGCCAATTGCGCCGCGCCGGAATGGAACTGGGAGAAGACCACGCGCTGCGCGTCATGGGTGGCCACCACAACGCCCCGCCAGTTCGGCCGGACGGAGCGGACATCGGACCAGGCGATGCGGGTCTCGCGGCCAAAGGCATTGCGATGCTCGAGGACGGCATTGTTCCACCGCACTCGGGTGAACAACCCTCCGAGGCCGACGAAGAAGGCACCAGCCGCCAGCAAGATGGAGGCCATGAAGGTGGCCACCATTTGTGTTGCTTCCACATGCTTGCTGCCGCCGACGACGATCACGGCGGACATGAGCACGACCGACAGAGCCCCTGCCCCATAACAGGCGAAATATTCCACCATCGAAGGGCGCAGCTCCGACCAGCCATCGACACTGATGGCTTCCTCGCTCTGGACGAGGCGCAGTGCCAGGAACGCGGCATAACCGAACGCGATCACACCCGCTGCCCGCGCGAGCGGCAATCCGGCAGTGACGGGGACATGCTTGAGGAAAAGAAGGGTAACGATCACGACAAGTGGCACAGCCACTTCTTGCCAGCGCAAGGGCACTATTGCTCTCCGAACAGTCTGAGGGCCGGTGACGCGAACGGCTGTTGTCAGGGAATCCTAACCATCGATGGTGATTTGACCATTAACAATTTCGGGAAGCCGGAAGTTGAAGCGGAACATGAGCATTCCTGCAACACCTCCGGCGTCCTCAGAAGGCGATTCAAGCACCTAACAAAACGATTCAAGCGGGTGCTGAATCGAGTCACGTGCGCGCCTCAAATCATTGAAAGGTCAGCTGAAAAGCTTTAGCCCGGCGATACCGGCAACGATCATGGCGATGCAGACCAGCCGCGCAACGGTGGCCGGATCTCCAAACAGATACATGCCGAGCAAAGCCGTGCCGACGGTACCGATGCCCGTCCAGACGGCATAGCCCGTGCCCACCGGAAGGTCTCGCAGGGCAATACCAAGCAGGACGACACTGGCGACCATGGCCGCGACGGTGAGAGCGGTGGGGATGGGGCGGGTGAAGCCCTCGGTATATTTGAGGCCGATGGCCCAGCCCATTTCAAACAGACCGGCAATGAACAGATAGACCCATGCCATGGGACGAACTCCTGATGGTGGCGGGTCGTCCCGGCCGATGCTTGGGGATGTGTCCGGGCCGTCCCGGACCCGCGAGGATTTAGACCAGATTGCCGACAAAGGGAAGTGTGCGGGGGGACCACCGGATAGGCGGGAAGTGCATGGCGGAACGCCTATCGGCTCGCCCCGGCTTGACCGGGGGGCCCCGCCTCTCAATATTGCGAAACAGTCAGGCGTCGGGACGTCAGGCCCAATCGACAAGCGGGAGGCTCGCCGATGGACGTGTTTGCGAGCGAGACGGCCCCCTTTACGGTGGCGATCGGGGTGACCCTGGCGATTCTGCTGCTCGAACTGGCGGGGCTGCTGGCCGGTGCCCATCCATCTGCGGCAATTGACAATGCCCTGCCCGACCTGGACACGGACGCCCCCGAGATCGAACTCGGTCCGCTCAGCCAGAGCCTGAGCTGGCTCAGTTTCGGCAAGCTGCCGGCGCTGGTGGTGATCGTGCTGCTGACGGCGAGCTTCGGGCTGATCGGATTTGCCGGACAGGAAGTGCTGCGACGGACGGCCGGCTTTGCACTCGACCCGTGGGTCGCCAGTGTGCCCGCCGCCATCGGTGCGCTCTTTGCCACGCGGCACCTGGGCATGGGCCTGGCACGGATCATGCCCAAGGAAGAGACCGAAGCGGTGAGCACCAAGGCCTTTGTCGGGCGCGTGGCCACCGTGTTTCGTGGCGTGGCGCGGAGCGGCCAGCCGGCGGAGGCCAAGCTGACCGATATTCATGGCAAGACGCATTACGTGCTCATCGAGCCCGATGACGGCGAGCCCGTCATGCCTGAAGGGTCCGAGGTGGTCATCATCGGCCAGAAGGGACCCGTCTACCGCGCCATCACCAAGCTCAAGCCGGCCGCCGACTGATGGCGACCAAGACCAAGACGCCGCCGCCGGTCGACACCGGACCGCCGGAGGTGGCGGGCGAGCCACCGGAAACGCTACCGGCACCGCCCGACCCGACCAACCCACCGCCTGATCCGACGCTCGACACGACACCGCTCACCACCCAACCCCAGCCGCCCAACCCGATCCAGGAGCCCAGCCCCATGACCCAGTCCCTCATCGACATATTGATCATGATCGCCGTGATCTTGGCGGCGCTGTTCGCCATCGGGCTGATCTTCTCCCGCCTCTACCAGCGCTCGAGCAAGGAGGTGAGCTTCGTGCGTACCGGCTTTGGCGGCCAGAAGGTGATCATGAACGGGGGCGCCCTGGTTTTCCCGGTCCTGCATGAGCAGATCCCGGTCAACATGAACACGCTGCGGCTCGAAGTGCGGCGCGCAGCCGACCAGGCGCTGATCACCAAGGACCGCATGCGCGTGGACGTGCAGGCCGAATTCTATGTGCGCGTGCAGCCGGTGATCGAATCCATCGCCAACGCGGCCCAAACGCTGGGCCGGCGCACAATGGAGCCAGGCGCACTCAAGGAACTGGTGGAAGGCAAATTCGTGGACGCGCTGCGCGCGGTGGCCGCCGAAATGGCCATGGAGGAACTGCATGAGCAGCGCGTGAGCTTCGTCCAGAAGGTGCAGGCCGCTGTTTCGGAAGACATCCTCAAGAACGGGCTGGAACTGGAATCGGTATCGCTGACCGGCCTCGACCAGACCAATCGCGAATTCTTCAACCCGGACAATGCCTTCGACGCCGAGGGCCTGA
>CAMLOA010000063.1 GCA_946481445.1 uncultured Devosia sp.
TGAAGAACTCGGCCGCATACTTGCCCTGCTCGCGCGGGCCATAGGACGAGCCCTTGCGGCCGCCGAACGGCACGTGGAAATCGACGCCTGCCGTCGGCACATTGACCATCACCATGCCGGCCTCCGCATTGCGCTTGAAATGAGTCGCATACTTGAGAGAAGTCGTTACAATACCGGCACTTAGCCCGAACTCGGTGTCGTTGGCCGTGGCCAGCGCCTCTTCATAGTCCTTGACCTTGATGACGGCCGCCACCGGCCCGAAAATCTCCTCGCGGGAAATACGCATCTGGTTGGTGGCGCCCACGAACAACGCCGGCTGCAGGAAATGTCCTTCGGTCGGCGCATTGACGCGGTTGCCGCCAGCACGCAGTTCCGCGCCTTCGTTCCGGCCGATGTCGATGTAGTCCATGTCCTGCTTGAGCTGGCTGGGGTCCACCACTGGGCCGATTTCCGTGTTCTTATCAAGGGCATCGCCCACGCGCAGGTTCTTGGTGCGCTCGCACAGCGCATCGACGAACTTGTCGTGGATGCCTTCGGTGACGATCACGCGGCTCGAGGCCGTGCAGCGCTGGCCGGTGGAGAAGAAGGCCGACTGCGCCACGGTTTCCACCGCAACCTTGAGGTCCGCATCATCGAGCACGATGGTCGGGTTCTTCCCGCCCATTTCCAGCTGGAACTTGCGACCGACCTCGATCGAGGCGGCAGCGACCCGCTTGCCGGTGCCCACCGAGCCGGTGAAGCTGATGGCATTGACGTCCTTGCTGTCCAGCATGGTCTGGCCGACCACCGAGCCCTTGCCCATGACCAGGTTGACCACCCCCTTGGGCAGGCCGGCGCGGACGAGAATATCGACGATCGCCCAGGTCGAGCCAGGCACCAGGTCGGCCGGCTTGATTACCACCGTGTTGCCGTAAGCGAGGGCCGGCGCCATCTTCCAAGCCGGGATGGCAATGGGGAAATTCCACGGCGTGATGATGCCGATGACGCCAATCGGTTCGCGCGTGATTTCCACGCCCACGCCCGGACGCACCGAGGGCAGCACCTCGCCCGAAAGGCGCAGCACCTCTCCGGCGAAAAAGTCGAAGATCTGTGCGGCACGGGTCACTTCGCCAATGCCCTCGGGCAAGGTCTTGCCCTCTTCGCGGCTCAGCAGTTCGCCCAGTTCCTGCTTGCGAGCGAGGATTTCCTGGGCCGTCTTGGAGAGGATGGCGTGGCGCTCCAGGATGCCGGAACGCGACCAGGCCGGAAATGCGGCCTTGGCGGCAGCAATCGCCTGCTTGGTCTCTTCAACGGTAGCGCGGGCATAGACGCCAACGACCTCGTTGATATTGGAGGGATTGATATTCTCCACCCCGTCAGCGCCTACCCACTCCCCGTTGATGAGGTTCTTGTGCAGTTCAGCCATTTGCGTGCCTTTCGGGTAGAGCTAGAGGAGGTCGGCCCTGGCCAGGTCGCGCAGCAGGTGACTTACGCCGTAGGTCCAGGGCGGACATTTCGTTGACAGGTTGACCCTGTTGGTCAGGGTGCCAAGCGCAGGTGTCGATATCGAGACGGTGTCGCCCAGCTTGTGGGTAAAGCCCTTGCCGGCGCCGTCGCGATCCTTGACCGGTGCAAACATCGTGCCCAGGTAGAGCACCAGCCCGTCCGGATACTGATGATGCCCGCCGATCGTCGCGGCGACCAGCGACTCGGGCGTGCGGGAAATCTGGCTCATCGAGGAATGCCCCTCGAGCACGAAGCCGTCCGCACCTTCCACACGCAAGGCGATTTCACACTGCTTGACCGCTTCCAGCGTGAAGTCGCCGTCGAACAGGCGGATGAATGGCCCGAGCGAAGCGGATGCATTGTTGTCCTTGGCCTTGCCCAGCAGCAGGGCCGAACGGCCCTCGACATCGCGCAGGTTGACATCATTGCCCAGCGTCGCGCCGATGATCTCGCCCTTGCTTGTGACCAGCAGCGCCACTTCCGGCTCGGGATTGTTCCAGCTCGACACGGGGTGCAGGCCCACTTCGGCGCCATACCCGACCGAACTCATCGGCTGTCCCTTGGTGAATATCTCCGCATCGGACCCGATGCCGACCTCGAGATACTGGCTCCAAACACCCTTCTCGATCAGCGCCGCCTTCACCTTCATCGCCGTTTCGGAGCCAGGCACCAGTTCGCTGAGATCGGTGCCGATCAGCCCCAGGATCTCCCCGCGCAGCGCCTCGGCCCGCGACTTGTCCCCGCGCGCCTGCTCCTCGATGACCCGTTCCAGCAGGGACACCACGAACGTGACACCGGATGCCTTGATGGCTTGCAGGTCGATCGGCGAGAGCAGGCTTGGCCGGGCCGGATCCAGGCCGGTCGCGATGCTGTTGGCCAGGATCGCATCGACCCGTCCGAGCACAGTGCCTTCGGCGCCCCGCACATAGGTGGCGGCGTCACCTTGTTCTGCAATGTCCCGGACGGTCGCCATCCCCTTGGCGGTGATGTCGACCAGATTTTCGCCACGGACCGTAACGATACGCGGTTCCGATATGCCGGGTACGCGCGCCCGGCCCAGCAGAACGCCTTCGGGAAAATGCCTGTCGCCCATTGTCCGGCCCCTGAAATGTCAGTGCAGTGAGTACCCTACCGGCGCGCCGCCGCGCAAGCCACAAAAGTCATACTTTTGTTGAGGGAGACCCAAAGATTTTTTCGGTCCCGCCAAAGGACATCCATGGCGCCGGCGTCAAACCTGTGAACTGTCGCCCGCCCGTCGCGCGACAGATCAAGACTCGCCCTTTTGTTACCTCATTCCTCGGTCAATCGGCCTGCATCACTGGAGCTTACCATGCGCCCCTACACCTTTCTCACGCCTCTCGTCCTTCTCGCCGGCCTGACCCTGCCCGCCTATGCCGGGACGATCACCATCGAAGGGCGCGGTGAAGTCTCCGCCGCCCCGGACATGGCCATGATCAACTCCGGCGTCACCAGCCAGGGTGCCACGGCACGGGAGGCGCTGGACGCCAACACGGCCGCGATGGCAGAGTTGATCGCCGAACTGAAGGCGGCTGGCATCGAGGCCCGTGACATCCAGACGTCCGGCTTCTCGGTCAATCCCAACTACGTCTATTCGGACGAACGGGATTCCAACGGCTACTCGCTGCCGCCCAAGGTCAATGGCTACCAGGTGAGCAACACCGTTACCGTGATCGTGCGCGACCTCGAGGCGCTCGGCACCATTCTGGACAAGTCGGTCACGGTTGGCGCCAATACCGTCAATGGCGTGAGCTTCGCCGTTGCCGACCCGTCGGAGCTGTATGACGAGGCCCGCAGGGCCGCCTTTGCGGACGCCCGGGCCAAGGCCGAGCTCTATGCGACGGAGGCCGGGGGCGCAATCGAGGACATCGTATCGATTTCCGAGACGCAGGGCTTCAACGATCCGCAGCCCTACCCCATGTACGCACGTGCCGACATGGCCGCCGGGGCACCCGTTCCCGTCGAGGCGGGCGAATTGACCTTTGCCATCAACGTCAACGTCCAGTGGAACCTGGCTGACGACTGATACCCCATACCCCTCTCCCGAGGGGGCTTGGGCGGTGGGGGCGGACGGAATACCGTAGTCAACCGTCCCCACCAACCCTTTCGGCGCTGCTATCCCGCCAGCACCTTCCACAGCATGTTGAGGCCGACGGCCACCAGAAATGCCGCGAAGACGTATTTCAGCGTCTTCTGGTCCAGCCGATGCGCCAGCGCCGCTCCAAGGGGGGCAAACAGGGCGGCGAGCACCGCGACAAGCACGAGCGCCACCAGGTTCACATAGCCCAGGCTCAGCGGCGGCAGGCCTTGCGCCGACCAGCCGGAGAGCACGAATCCGGCAGTGCCCGACAGGGCGATGGCGACCCCGATGGCTGCCGATGTGCCCACTGCGGCGTGCATCGTGGCCCCGAACGCGACCAGCGTCGGTACGGTGAGTGAGCCGCCGCCTATGCCCATGAGCGCCGATATATAGCCCACCATCAGGGCCGAAATCCGGTGGACCAGTGCCGAACCATGCAGATGACCCATGAGCCTGGTCTGGAAGGCGAACACGATGTTTGCGGCGATGAGGAATGCCATGACCGCAAAGACGATGCGCAGCATGTCGCCCGAGAAGAACCCCGCCATCAGCCCGCCCACAAAGGTCCCGGCGACGATGAAGGGCGCCCAGAGCCAGAGCACCTTGAGGTCAAGCGCCCCCCTGGCATGGTGCGATCGGGCGCTCATGACGCCCGTCGGGATGATGATCGCCAGCGACGTCCCCACGGCCACATGCTGCACCACATCGGCATCGTAGCCGAGCAGCAATAGCGCGTTGCTGAGCGCGGGCACGATGATCGCGCCGCCCCCGATGCCCAGTAGTCCGGCGGCTATCCCGGAGATCACGCCAGTGGCCATCAGGCCCAGCACAAAGGGCCAGTAGCCGACCAGGCTGTTCCAATCCATCATTGCTCTCCGATGAGATGAAGCACCACTTCACGGCGGTGCGGGCGGCGTCGGTGCTCGAAGAGGTAGATTCCTTGCCAGGTCCCGAACGCCAATTGCCCCTCCAGCACCGGTATGCCGACCGATGTCTGCGTCAGGGCCGCCTTGATGTGGGCCGGCATGTCGTCGGGCCCTTCGGTGGTATGGACAAGCCAGTCCATGCCTTCAGGCACCAGCCGGCCAAAATAGCCTTGCAGGTCGGTCTGAACGTCCGGATCGGCATTTTCCTGGATCAGCAGCGAACAGGACGTATGGCGCACATAGGCGGTGAGCAGGCCCGTCCTGATGCCTGTCCGCGCAACCAGCTCATGCAGCCTTGGGGTAAACTCGTGCAGGCCTTGCCCGCGCGTCTGGATGCTGATCGTTTCGGCCGCCTGCTGCATGTCCACTGGCTAGCACGCGCATGCCCGCACGCGCCAGAGCTTGAACAGGGCACTGGCCCGCCGCAATGGCGCCATGTTCCCCTTGTCGATCTCTGGCGGTCCGGATCGCTGGAACCCCCGTCGACCCCAGGGCGTTCGGGTGGTTGCGGGGTGTCCAGCGTCGCCGCCGACACACGGTTTTCATTCAGTTTGGGTTCAGAAACCCGCCGCGATGCTCTTGGACAAATGGGAATTCAATCAAAGGAAAAGAACAATGCGCCTTAGAAACTGGCTCCTGACCGGCACCAGCATTGGCCTGATGGCCCTGGTACCGCTCACCGTTCGCGCGCAGGATGGCGATCTGGTGGCTGCCTACCAGGCCTATGCGGCTGCCCAGGCCTCCGGCGACGCTGCTGCGCTCGAAGCTGCCCAGGCAACCCTGACTGAACTCTGCATCGTTTCGGGCTATGCCAGCCTGGAGGAATGTATCGCGGCCATCTCTGCCGCCTCCGCCCCGCCCGCCGCCACCGAAGAACCGGCTCCCGCCGAAGAGCCCATGACGGAAGAACCGGTCGCCGAAGAGCCGGTTGCGGAAGAGGTCGCGCCCGAACCCGAAATGCCCGCGGAAGAACCCGTCGTCGAGGAACCGACGGCCGAAGAGCCCGTGGCTGAGGAACCGGCGGCTGAGGAACCTGCCGCCGAAGAGCCTGTGGCCGAGGAACCCGCAGCCGAGGAGCCGGTCGTCGAAGAGCCCGTCATGGAGGAACCTGCTCCCGAAGTGGTGGAAGAAGCCCCGGCTGAAGAACCGACGCCAGAGCCCGTGGCCGAAGAACCGGCCGCAGAACAGCCGGCAGAAGCGCCCGCCGAGGAGGCCGCCCCCCAGGAACAGGCCCCCGACATCTCGGCTCAGTTGCAGACCCAGCTGGACATCTACAATGCCGCCATCGCCGATATGATGGCAGGAGGCGATCCGGCCGCCGCCCGCAGCCAGATGGATGCTGCCCTGGCCGAGATCAGCGCCCTGTGCGCCCAGGCCGGCACGCCCGACGTGACCGCATGCCTGGCGACCTATGGCCTCGCCTTGCCAGCAGTGCCCTCCATAGAACAGCCCTCACCTGAAGCGCCTGTCGAGGAACCCGCGGCAGAGCAGCCGCCCGCCGAAGATGCCGCGCCCGAAACTCCGGTCGAGGAACCTGCCCCGGAGCTTCCCGCTGAAGAACCTGCCGCAGAAGCGCCAGTCGAAGAGCCGGCCGCAGAACAGCCCGCTGCCGAAGTGCCCGCCGAGGAAGTGCCGGCTGAGCAGGTCGAGCCGGTCGAAGATCTGCCCGAAGGCGTCACCGAGGAGCAGGTGGCTCCCGTGCTCGACAGCGCCAAGGACGAGGACGTCTCTCCGGAGGCGGAAGCCGAACTCGAAGCCGAGGTCGCTGCCGAGCCGGTAGCGCCGCCGCCGGCAAGCGATGCCGACGCGCAGGTCACGCTGGAAGTGGTCCAGGAAGGCGCGACGATCTCTGCCGTCGAGGAACAAGGTGAGGTCGTTCAGTTCCAGGAGGTTGCCCCTCCGGCCGTGCCGCAGAACGTGACCATCATCAACCAGACGAACGTGGTCAACAACGTCACCAACAACAACACGACCGTCAACGTCGACAACTCGACCACCAATATCGGCCAGCAGAACAACGTGGCCATCACGCCGCCGCCGGCGCCGGGCGAAGCGATCACGCAGGTTATCCTGCAGATCGGCACGCAGCTCGTCGTCAATTCGATCGGCCAGGACACCGACCGGTTCTACAATCCGCAGGAAGACGAGATCTACTACGAAAACCTGTCCAATGGCCGGGTGCGCGAGGTGATCACGCGTCCCGACGGTACCCAGATCGTGACCATCCGGAACCGCAATGGCGACGTCCTGCGCCGGTCGCGGATCACGCCGGATGGGCGGGAATACGTGCTCGCCTACTTCGATGACCGCTATTCGGACGATCTCATCGTCTGGCGCGATCCTGCCGAGGACCTGCCGCCGCTGCGCCTCAACATCCCCGTCACCGAGTATGTCCTCGATGCGCAATATGCCGACGAGGAGGAAGTCGAGGTCTTCTTCCGCCAGCCCCCGGTCGAACAGGTGGTTCGCCTCTACTCGATCGACGAGGTCAAGCGGTCGGCGCGCATTCGCGACAGCGTGCGCAAGCTGGAGGTGGGTGGCCTGACCTTCGACACCGGTGCTGCCACGATCGGGCGGGACCAGGTGGGTGCGCTCTCGGCAGTAGCGAACGCCATGCTGGCTCTGCTTGAGCAGAATCCGGGCGAAACCTTCCTGATCGAGGGTCACACCGATGCCGTCGGTTCGGAAATCTCCAACCTGCAGTTGTCGGACCTGCGCGCCGCCACCGTGGCGCGCATCCTCACCGACTTCTACGGTGTGCCGCCCGAAAACCTGGCGACCCAGGGCTATGGCGAGCGGTACCTCAAGATTCGGACCGAAGCCGCAGAGCGGGAAAACCGCCGCGTGACCATCCGGCGCATCACCCCGCTGATCACAGTGGCTTCGAACTAGACGCGCCAGATACAATCGTGAAAAGGCCGGGCCACGCGCGCCCGGCCTTTTTTGCGCCGATCGCCCGGCTTGAAAGTCGCACGGAAATTGCTATCGGTGTCTCGCGCGTCCCCGGAGCAGGCCATGAAGCGACTGGAAGTCTTCGTCGAAAACGTCATCCTCGCCTCACGCTGGCTCCTGGTGGCTTTCTATATCGGGCTGGGCATTGCGCTGGCGCTTTATGCCGTCACCTTCGGCCTCAAGCTGTGGGACTTTGCCACCCACCTCATAGGCATGGGCGAGACAGAGACAATCCTGAAAATCCTCGGCCTGATCGATGCAGCGCTGATCGCCAGCCTGGTCGTTATGGTCATCATTTCCGGCTACGAGAATTTCGTATCGCGTTTTGACAACGAGGACGAAGTACACTGGCTGGGTCAGATTGATGCAGGGTCGCTCAAGATAAAGGTCGCGTCCACAATAGTGGCGATTTCTTCGATCCACCTGCTGCAGATCTTCCTGAACGTGCCGATGTACACCAACGATCGCATCATGTGGTACACGTTGCTGCACATCACCTTCATCGTGTCTGCGCTTTTTCTCGCTCTGATCGACAAAATTTCCAAGAAGCCGGGCAAATCCAAGGGCCCCGATCTCTGAGACCGCGGCCGACACGCGCTGCCGACGCAGACGTAAACTACTGATACGGCTCATAAATATTCAGCCGATCGGCTGCGTTGATCAACTGATCACGCTTTCGGGAACCTAAACAAAAAGCCCGCGTTTCTTTGCCATACGGTGAAACAAAGGAGCGAACTCATGGCCACCCCTGAACGCGAT
>CAMLOA010000064.1 GCA_946481445.1 uncultured Devosia sp.
AGTCCGGCGTCTGTAGCGGTGGAGTGCGGCCCATGTCAGGAAATGCTCGGCGTCTCGATTGGGTGGATATGGCCAAGGGCCTGTCCATCTTCCTCGTGGTCATGATGTATTGCGCATCGAGCATCGGCGAGGATACCGGCCAGACTGGCGTCCTGCACTGGGCGATAGCCTTCGCGACGCCGTTCCGCATGCCAGAATTCTTCCTGATTTCCGGCCTCTTCCTCAGCCAGGTCATCGACCGCCCGTGGCGCGCCTTTGCCGATCGCCGGGTGGTCCACTATCTCTATTTCTACCTGCTGTGGGCGGTGATCCACATCGTCTTCAAGGTGGCGCTGCTGGCCGGCGACCCCGTCACCGCCGCTTCCTACCTGGCCTGGGCGCTTGTCGAACCCTACGGCGTCCTGTGGTTCATCTACATGCTGGCCGTGTTCGGTGCCGCCGCCAAGCTGCTGCACGACCTGCGCGTGCCGCACTGGGTCGCGTTGGCGATCGGCGCGGGCCTGCAGATGGCAACGATCCATACCGGCAGCTATATTGTCGACCAGGCCGCCGAGTATTTCGTCTTCTTCTACGCCGGCTACGCCTTCGCTCCCCAGCTGTTCCGCCTGGCCAACTGGGCCACGGACCATGCCGGGCTGGCGCTGGGCGGCCTGGCGCTATGGGCCATTGTCAACGCCGCCCTGGTCTTCTCGCCGGGCTTCCGGCTCGATCCGGTGCATATCCAGATGGGCTTTGCCGCCCTGCCCGGCATCCACCTCGCCCTCGCCCTCGCGGGTTCCGCCGCCATCTGCGTCACCGCCGCCCTGCTGGCCCGCCTGCCCGTGATGAACTGGCTGCGCTGGCTGGGCGAAAAGTCGCTGGTGATCTATGTCGCCTTCGTGCTGCCCATGGGCGTGGCCCGGACGGTGCTGCTGCGCGTCGGCATCGACGAACCGAACGTGCTCAGCCTGATCACCATGGCCGTGGCCATTATCGCGCCCCTGGTGCTCTGGTGGCTGGTGCAGAAGACCGGTTTCGGCAAGTTCCTGTTCGAGCGCCCTGCCTGGGCGCATCTGCCGGGCACCCGCAAGTCCGGCGCCGGCACCGCCGTACCGGCCGAATAGATCAGGGGCGGAGGCCGGCCAGCGTGAGCGACAGGCCGTCACGATAGGCCGCTTCGACGGAAAAGCCGTCGAGCCGCACCAGGTGCAGCAGGTTGGCCCCCTCCATCTGCGCGATGATGACCTGCGCCACCTGGCGGGCGTCACAGGCGGAAAACTCACCCGCCGCGACGCCCTGGGCGATCACAGCCTCCAGCCGTTGGGCCAGATCGGCATAGGCGCCCCGTACGATGGTGAGCATGTCCATGTTCCGCGCGGCCTGCGCCATCAGTTCGAGGCCGACGCTGGCCATGAGGCCGCTTTCGGCCACGGCGCGGCCCGACGCCCCGGCCCATTGCAACAGTGCATCCCGGCAGCTCTGGCCTTCGACCTGCTCGGGCGCGGGAAAGCCGGCAAAGAGGTTCCCCAGCAGGGCGACGACCAGTTCGTCCTTGGAGTGGAAATACTTGAAGACCAGCGCCTTGCTGAAGCCGGCAGCCTCGGCGACGTCGGCTACCGTGGCGCCCGCCAGCCCCTTCTCGGCAAAGACCCGTGCCGCCGCCGACAGGATTTGCGGCATGCGCTGGGCGCTGACATCGGGCCTCGGGCTCATGGCGTGGCTGGGCGCTCCATCGCGATATAGGTGACGCCGTGCTCGATACGGCGGCTCGTCTCCCGATAGCCGAGTCGGGCGAAGATGGGCAGGTTTTCCGGGCGCGTGGTCTCGAGCCAGTGCCGCCCGCCGCGATCATGCAGCGCGGCGAACAGCTGCGCACCGATACCCTGACCGCGTCGCGCCGGATCGACTGCGACAAACTCCACGACCGTGCTCGAACCCGCATGGGGGCCTCGCCGGTACCGGTCATGGCTGGCGGTCCGCAGAACTGCCTCCGTGCCTGCCCCCAGCCAGACCCGCGCCGACCAGGCGAGCTGCCGCCAGACACCCGGCCCCGTCGGGGCCGAACTCAGCAGAACGCCGCAAAGCGCCAGTCCATCATGCGCCACAAGGCACTGCCCGGCCGGTGGCGCCAGAAGGGTCAGCGTGGCGTCGAACCAGGGCGTCAGCCCCTGCATGCGTCCGGCCAGGAGAACCTGCATGCCACTGTCGTCGGCAAATGCCCCAGAAAGCAGCGCCACTGCGGCCGAACGGTCAGAGGGGGCCATGGGACGAATCTCGATCACGCCTTCGGCTCCCCTTGCTCGGGTGCAAATGGCGCCTCGCGCACCAGGTGAGCCAGCAGCAGCTTGATCCACAGGAGCGGGAGGAACCAGTCCAGTCCGTTCACGGCCAGCCAGGGCAGTTGCGATGCCAGCAGGCCAAGCGTGGCAAGACCAAAGGCGACGGGCCGTTGCAGGTATAGCGGCACCATGACGATGGTGACGGCTGCGGCCATGGTGAGGCCGAAAGCCAGCGCGAAAAACCCGATCCCTGCCCCGGTTGTCGCGGCCACGGCCGCGATATGCAGGCCATGCACCGCGACAAATCCCAGATGCGCCTGCGCTCCGTGACCCGGTCGATGATACCAGCGCTTGGCGGCGGCGGTTGCGTTGGTGACGATTCCGCCGCCCAGGTCCAATGCCAGCACGACCGCAACCAGGCTCAGCACCCAGCCGCGACTGAAGCCACCGTCCTGCCAGAACAGCACGAGGCACAGCGCCGCAATCGCCGCGCCCAAGCCAAGCTGCACCCACTCCTCCGCCGACGTGGCGCCCGGACCGACGAAACGGTCCCATGCTCCCGCCGCGCCGACCCTGGGCGCGGGCGGCATCCAATCGATCCTCATGGCCACCCCTCTATAATAACTGACCAGTCAGTCATTATAGAAACGCGCCCGTCTCGTCAAACCGGATCGCATGCGGCCTGGCCGCCGCAGATTCATGGGTGTCATGCCGCGCATGGCCGCTCTTTGCGCTTGCCTTTTGGGCCAAGACTCTCGAAAAGGCAGCCATCCCGACACCTGCCAAGGATCGACCGATGAAGGCCGCCGTCATCGTCTTCCCCGGACTCAATCGCGATCGCGACATGATCGCCGCGCTGACCAAGATCTCGGGCCAGGCGCCCGCCACCGTCTGGCACCAGGATGCCGACCTGCCGGATACCGACCTGATCGTCATTCCTGGCGGCTTTTCCTATGGCGACTACCTGCGCTGCGGTGCCATCGCAGCGCGATCTCCCATCATGGACAAGGTGCGCGAACGGGCCGCCGCCGGCGTCAAGGTGCTCGGCGTCTGCAACGGCTTCCAGATCCTGATCGAGGCGGGCCTGCTGCCCGGCGCGCTGATGCGCAATACCTCGCTCAAATTCGTCTGCCGCGAGGTCAAGCTCGAAGTCGTCAACGCCGACACCCCCTTCACGCGGGGCTACAAGCAGGGCCAGGTCTTCCGTTGCCCGGTTGCGCATCACGATGGCAACTATTTTGCCGATAGTGAGACACTCAATCGAATGGAAGGCGAAGGCCAGATCGCCTTCCGCTATGCCGAAGGCACCAACCCCAACGGCTCGCTCCACGACATTGCCGGCATTTTCAACGACCGCAAGAACGTGCTCGGCCTGATGCCCCACCCGGAAAACCTGATCGAGAAGGCCCATGGCGGCGATGACGGAAAGGCCCTGTTCACGGGCCTGATGAACCAGGCGGCCTGATCATGGACGCGCGCCGCACGCTCACCAGGCTGGGTCTGCTGCTCGGCGCGGCAGGCCTGGTGCTGCAGTTCGGTCTCTCCATGCAGCTCGGACTGTCGCGCGGCCGCGACATCCCCGGCGCCCTGGGCCACTTCTTCTCATTCTATACCATCCTCACCAATATCGCGCTGGTGCTGATCTACCTGTCCGAAGTGACCCCGGCACGATCCCTGGCCGTCTTCCGCCTGCCCCTGGTGCGCGGCATGATGGCCGCCAATATCGCGCTGGTCGGCCTCTACGTCTTCTTCGTGCTGCGGCACCTCAACGTGCTCGAAGGCCTGTTCCTGCTGGCCGACATCGTGCTGCACTATGTGACGCCAGTGGTTTATGTCGCCTGGTGGCTGCTCGGGCCGCACGGGCAGCTGCGTTTCGGCAACCTGGCGCGCATGCTGGCACCGACCCTTGCCTATTTCGCCTACATCATGCTGCGCGGCCTGTGGGTGCAGCAATACCCCTACCCCATCCTCAACGCGATCGAACTGGGCTATGCCCAGGTGGCGCTCAACGCGGTCTACATGAGCGTGGCGCTCGGCCTGCTGATGGCCATTGTGGTTGGGGTCGATGGCCTGCTGGGCCGGACGCGACCGCAGCATGTCTGACCTCACCACGCCCCTCGACGTCGCCATCGTGCTGTTCGACGGTGTCGAGGAGTTGGATTTCGTCGGCCCGTGGGAGGTGTTCACCATGGCCCGCCAGATCGGCGGCCCCATCGAGGCCTTCACCCTGGGCTGGCCTGACAAGACCATCCATTGCGCCAAGGGCCTGCGCGTGGAGGCGGACCATACGCTGGCATCCGCTCCGCCAGCTGATCTGGTGATCGTCCCGGGCGGCAAGGGCACGCGCGCGCTGGCCAAGAACCAGCCATTCATCGACATGCTGCGCGCCTACCTGGCCACTGCCAAGTTCCAGGCCTCGGTCTGCACCGGTTCTGGCCTGCTTGGCCGCACCGGTTTTCTCGACCACCGCAAGGCCACCACCAACCGCCACGCCTTCGACTTCTTCCGCGAAACCGCACCGAAGGCCGAACTGATCGAAGACCGGCGCTACGTGCGCGACGGCAGCGTCTTCACCAGCGCCGGCGTCTCCGCCGGCATCGACATGTCCCTCTGGCTCGTCGGCCTGCTGCTGGGCGACAAACTCGCCCGCGATACGCAGAAATACATGGAATACTACCCCGAGCCGCCCTACGGAAACGCCTGATGACCATTCCCAACGACATCGAAATCACACCACAGCTCGTTGCCGACCATGGCCTCAAGCCGGATGAATACCAGAAGATACTCGACCTGATCGGCCGCACGCCGACCTATACCGAGCTGGGCATTTTCTCGGCCATGTGGAACGAGCACTGCTCGTACAAGTCCTCCAAGAAGTGGCTCAAGACCCTGCCGACCACCGGCCCGCGCGTCATCCAGGGCCCCGGCGAGAATGCCGGCGTCGTCGATATCGGCGACGGGCAGGCGGTCGTCTTCAAGATGGAATCGCACAACCACCCCAGCTTCATCGAGCCCTACCAGGGCGCGGCAACCGGTGTCGGGGGCATCCTGCGCGATGTCTTCACCATGGGTGCGCGGCCGGTGGCGGCCATGAACGCCCTGCGCTTCGGCGCGCCCGAGCATGAAAAGACCCGCCATCTCGTTTCGGGCGTGGTGGCCGGTGTCGGCGGCTATGGCAATGCCTTCGGCGTGCCCACGGTGGGCGGCGAAGTCGAGTTCGACGAGCGCTATAACGGCAATATCCTGGTCAATGCCTTCGCGGCGGGCCTGGCCGATACCGACAAGATTTTCTACTCCAAGGCCGAAGGCGTCGGCCTGCCGGTGGTCTATCTGGGCGCCAAGACCGGACGCGACGGCGTCGGTGGCGCCACCAT
The DNA here is from genome assembly GCA_946481445.1 of uncultured Devosia sp. The sequence goes on from CAMLOA010000064.1 coordinate 5,633, forward strand.
GGCTTCGGCCGAGTTCGGCGACGATATCGACGAGAAGCGCCCCACCGTTCAGGTCGGCGACCCCTTCACCGAAAAGCGCCTGCTCGAGGCCTGCCTCGAACTGATGCAGACCGGCGCCGTCATCGCCATCCAGGACATGGGTGCGGCCGGCCTCACCTGTTCCGCGGTCGAAATGGGCGCCAAGGGCGACCTGGGCATCGAACTGGACCTCGACAAGGTACCGGTGCGCGAGGAGCGCATGACCGCCTACGAAATGATGCTCAGCGAAAGCCAGGAGCGCATGCTCATGGTGCTGCATCCGGCCAAGGAAGCCGAGGCGCGCGCCGTCTTCGAGAAGTGGGAACTCGACTTTGCCACCGTCGGCAAGACCACTGACGACTTGCGCTTCCGCGTGCTCTGGCAGGGCGACGAGGTGGCCAACCTCCCCATCAAGGAACTGGGCGACGAGGCCCCCGAATACGACCGCCCCTGGATCGAGCCAACCCGGCCCGCGCCGCTCGCGGCAGGCGATGTGCCGCAGATGGACGTGGCCGATGCCCTGCTCAGGCTGATGGGGAGCCATCAGGTCGCCTCGCGGCGCTGGGTCTATGAGCAGTATGACACGCTGATCCAGGGCAATTCGCTGCAGCTGCCGGGCGGTGACGCCGGCGTGATCCGCGTCGAGGGACATGCCAGCAAGGCGCTCGCCTTCTCCTCCGACGTGACGCCGCGCTATTGCGAGGCCGATCCGTTCGAGGGCGGCAAGCAGGCCGTCGCCGAATGCTGGCGTAACCTCACGGCTACGGGTGCCGATCCGCTCGCGGCCACAGACAACCTCAACTTCGGCAACCCCGAACGGCCCGAAATCATGGGCCAGATGGTCATGGCCATCAAGGGTATCGGGGAGGCCTGCCGGGCCCTCGACTTCCCCATCGTTTCGGGCAACGTGTCGCTCTACAACGAGACCAACGGCCGGGGCATCCTGCCCACGCCGACCATTGGCGGCGTCGGCCTGCTGCCCGACTGGGCCAAGATGGCGCGCATCGGCTTTGCCGCCGAAAACCAGGCCATCCTGCTGGTCGGCGCGCCGCCCAGCCGCGGTACCCATCTGGGCCAGTCGATCTACCTGCGCGACCTGTTCGGCCGCAAGGACGGTCCGGCGCCCGCGGTCGACCTCGTCCACGAGAAGCGCACCGGCGATTTCGTCCGCGCCCTCATCCGGTCGGGTATCGCCACGGCCTGCCACGACCTCTCCGATGGCGGCCTGGCAGTGGGCCTGGCGGAGATGGCCGTTGCTTCCGGCATCGGCGCCACGATCACCGATCTCACCGATCAGGATCCGATCCTGCAATATTTCAGCGAGGATCAGGGGCGCTACCTGGTCACGGTCAATCTCGATCCGCAGGGTGATGCCATGGCGGACCTGTGGAAAGATGCCAAGGCGGCCGGCGTCTTCGCACCCTGGATCGGCACCACGGGAGGCACCGCCCTGGTGCTTGGCGCCGCCCGTCCGCTGGCCGTTTCCGAGCTCAGGGCTGCACATGAAGGCTGGTTCCCCAACTATATGGACGGCAAGGCTGCCTAAAGCCGCCGTCCTGCCATATGATCGCCGCTCTTTGGAGTGTTCTGCTCCCAAGGGCGGCGTTTCTGTTTTGTGGAGTCGATCATGAGAATTCGAGCCTGCCTCTCACTGGCGACCGCGACCCTTGCTGCCCTTATGCCGGGCCTTGCCTTTGCCCAGAGCGTCAGTGTCACCCGCTCGATCCTGCCCAACCAGCCCTATACCGTGATCTACCCGGAAGTGATGGTGGCGTCCGGCGGCGGGGGCGATCCGCTGGTCATCAATCACCCCAATGCCCCCCTGCAATGCGAATTGTCGGTCATTCCCGTCGACGATGCCGGCTGGACGGCGGAAAGCGCCTTGTCCTCGCTCGACGAGGGCGCGATCAACGATGGCTGGGGCCAGAGCTTCCCCGGCTTCGCCATCGCCAACAAGGCCACCGTTGCCTACCAGGACGCCACCGCCCTGCTCTATGACGGGACCAGCCAGGACAGCCCGCAGGGCGTCCCGCTGACCATTGTCCATACCGAGACCGTTGCGGGCGGCAATGGCTACGCCCTCGATTGCCTGTTTGCCACCGATGTGGCCGAACAGGCCCGGCCGATCGTCGATTTCATCATTGCCAATTTCGCGACCCGGTCCGACGCCGAGTGCTGCATCGGCGTTTCGGTCGTCCCCGAGGGCGAAGAAGCGACGCCCGCACAATAGCTTCGAGTTGAAGCCCCTGTGGCGCTGCCCTATCTTGTGGGAGTCGGCATGATGCCGTCGCGGGACTACGGAGTTGAGCCATGCCCATGGATGCCAGTGAAATCGAACGGCGGATCAAGGCGGCCATTCCCGATGCGGATATCGAGATCCGCGACCTCGCCGGCGACGGCGACCACTATGCCGCCACCGTGATTTCCGAGCAGTTCCGCGGCAAGAGCCGCGTGCAGCAGCACCAGCTCGTCTACGCTGCCCTCAAGGGCGACATGGGCGGCGCGCTGCATGC
>CAMLOA010000065.1 GCA_946481445.1 uncultured Devosia sp.
TTGGGCTCGGCCTCCTTGGCCAGCGCGAACCATTCCTCGAATACCGCGAAGGGATCCAGATCGGTCCGGTCGCTGTCGTCGAACAGGCGCTCAGTCAGCGTTTGCAGCATTCATATCATCCCTTCGTCGCGGGAAACTGGACAAGGCGGGGAGCCGTCGCCATATAGGACTCCAACTGTGGGCGAAGCAACGCCCGACTCATTGAATGGACCAAATGCGCGATCCCTATACCGTGCTTGGGGTGCCACGTTCGGCAAGCGAGAAGGACATCAAGTCCGCCTATCGCAAGCTGGCCAAGAAGTATCACCCCGATCAGAACCCGGATGATCCCTCGGCCCACGCCAAGTTCGCCGAGGCGACAAATGCCTATGACCTGCTGAACGACGCGGGCAAGCGCGCCCAGTTTGACCGTGGCGAGATCGATGCGGACGGCAATCCGCGGTTCGCCGGTTTCAACCCGGGCGCCGGATTCGGCGGCACGCGCGGCGGCCGCTCCACGCAGGGCGGCTTTTCGGCCGAGGACATCCTCAAGGAATTCATGAGCGGCTTCGGCGGTCAGCCCCGTGGCGGCGCCGGCGGCCGGACGGCCGGCGGCGCGCAGTGGGATCCGTTCAACGGCGCCACGCAGGGCGGCATGGGCGGCGGCGGGCGCGCGGCGGGCAAGGGCGAGGACATCGTGGTCAATGCCACCATCTCGCTCGAGGACGCGCACAAGGCCGCCTCGATCCCCGTCCGCATGCCCTCGGGCAAGGTGCTGTCGGTCAAGCTGCCCGACAAGGTCGAGGAAGGCCAGCAGATCCGCCTCAAGGGCCAGGGCTCGCCCAGCCCGTTCGGCGAGCCTGGCGATGCCCTGGTCACCGTGCGCTTCGAAAAGTCCAAGACGTTCCGCCGCGACGGCGCCGATATCCGCACCGACGTGGCCATCGCCCTCTACGAAGCCGTGCTCGGCGCCAAGGTGCGCGTGCCGACGCTCGACGGTCCGGTCGAGCTCAACCTGCCGCCCGGCGTCGATACCGGCAAGGCGCTGCGCCTCAAGGGCAAGGGGCTCTATGGCGAGGGCGACCTCTACGTCAACCTCCGCGTCATCCTGCCCCCCGGCGGCGACCCTGACCTCGAGGCCCTCGCCCGCTTCATGCGCGACCAGAAGCCTTACAAGGTTCGGGACTGACCTCTTCACCTCTCCCGTTTGGGGAGAGGCAGGGAAGGCCCTAGCCCCTTGGAGCGGCGGCCCTTTGCAGCCGGTCATTGATCGCTTCGCCAAGCCCGGTCTGCGGGATGGGCGCCACCGCGATCATCCCCGCCCCCAGGGCATCCAGGTCATGCAGCATGGAAAAGAGGTTGCGGGCGGCCTCGTGCAGGTCGCCCGTCGCGGACAGGTTCCGCACCGGCCCGTCATGCGGTGCCGCGGCGCCGAAGGCGAGATAGGCTTCGCCGGGGCGCGGGGTCGTTTCCAGCCGCATGGCGGCATTGGGCGCATAGTGGCTCAGCAGCATGCCGGGTGCGGCTATCGCCGCTCCCTGCTCCGCCAGTTCCACGCCCACACCCAGCGCCGCCTCGATCTCACTGCGCGCCAGCGCCCCGGCACGCAACTGGATCAGCCGGTCGCCCGCCACGCGGATGATGGTGGATTCCACCCCCGACCGGCACGGGCCGCCATCCAGCACCGGCACCCTGCCGCCAAAGCCCTTGCGGACCTGCTCGGCCGTGGTGGGCGACAGCCGGCCAGAGGGATTGGCCGAAGGCGCTGCCAGCGGCCGGCCTGCCTTGGCGATCAATTCCAGCGCCAGGGGATGGTTGGGGATGCGGATCGCCACGGTATCGAGCCCCGCCGTCGCCACGTCGGCCAGACCGTTATCGGCCCTTGCCGGCAAGACCAGCGTCACCGGTCCGGGCCAGAATGCGGTGGCCAGGCGCCGCGCCAGGGGCGAAAACTCGGCCAGCCGTTCCGCCATATCGAGGCTCGCGCAGTGAATGATCAGCGGATTGAACCGCGGTCGGCCCTTGGTCTCGTAGATCGAGAGCACAGCATCGGCATTGGTCGCATCCGCGCCCAGGCCATAGACGGTTTCGGTGGCGAAGGCGCACAGCTTGCCCGCGCGCAGCAGCGCGGCGGCGGTTTCCACCGAAATCGGGCGGTCGATCATGGTCGGGTCGGGGCTGGACATGGGCGTGGTTTGACAACCCGGCCGCGGCGCGTCAAGACGAATGGGCCCCAAGGCGCCCGGAGACTGCCGTGACCACGCTGCTCGTCAGCCAGCCCAACTTTGCCGACCACGTGACCCCGCAGGGTCATCCCGAGCGTGCCGACCGCATCCGGGCGGTCGAGGAAGCCCTGGGCCGCCCGCGCTTCGACAGGCTGGTCCGGCGCGAAGCCGTTACCGGGGACCTGACGCTTGCCGAGCTCGTCCACGACACGCGCTACATGGCCAAGCTGCGCGATGCCCGCCCAGCCGAAGGCATTGGCCAGCTCGATGCGGACACCTTCATCTCGGCCAATTCCATGGCGACCGCCGCCACCGCCCTGGGCGGCGCGCTGCTGGCGCTAGATGCCGTGCTGCTGGGCGAAGTGGACAACGCCTTCTGCGCCATCCGCCCACCGGGCCACCACGCCGAGATCGCCTCGCCGATGGGCTTCTGCCTCATCAACACGGCCGCCATCGTCGCGCGCGAAGCGCAGCGCAAATACGGCGCCGAACGCATCGCCATCGTCGATTTCGACGTGCATCACGGCAATGGCACGCAGGACATCTTCAAGGACGATCCAACCGTCTTCTATGGCTCCAGCCACCAGATGCCGCTCTATCCGGGTACCGGCAAGGCCAGCGAAACCGGCGTCGGCAATGTCTGCAATACGCCGCTCGATCCGCATACCGATGGCCAGACCATGCGCGAAGCCTATGCCGATGTCATCATCCCCGCGCTCATCGACTTTTCGCCCGATCTCATCATCATTTCGGCCGGGTTCGATGCGCATGAGCGCGATCCGCTGGCGCAGCTCAACTGGCAGTCGGCCGACTATGGCTGGCTCACGGGAAAGTTGATGGATGCGGCTGCACGGGCCTGCGGCAACCGCATTGTCTCGCTGCTGGAAGGTGGCTATGACCTCAAGGGCCTGGCGGGGGGTGTGTCGCACCACGTCGCCATGCTGATGGATGGCGCCACCGGGCGCCTGGAAGAATAGGACTGCTGCCCATGGCCGATAACGACGACGTCAAGACCCTCAGCTTCGAGGCGGCCCTGACCCAGCTCGAGGAGATCGTCGGCAAGCTCGAATCGGGCCGGGCGCCCCTGGCCGAATCCATTGCCATCTATGAGCGCGGCGAGGCCCTCAAGGCCCATTGCGAAACGCTGCTCAAGGCCGCCGAGGCCCGCATCGAGAAGATCACGCTCAGCCGCGACGGAAAGCCCACTGGCACCGAGCCGCTCGACGCCTGATACTGCCCGAGACCTCTTCCCCGACAGGCCGGATGAGGTCGCTCCGGAGCGCTGCGCCTGCGCTGCCCCTGGTGAGCCTGTCCAGCTACAAGGTCGACATCTCCAATGGCCCCCAAGACCCTCCGCAATTTCCGCATCGTATTGTGGAGCCTCGTCGCCGTCGTCGCGCTGGGCGCCACGGCCCTGTTCTTCTTCCGCCCGCCCGCGCGTCCGCTCGGCGTGACGGGGCAGGAATTCGCGCTGGCATCCACCCAGGGCGGCACGTTCACGCAGGAGGATCTGCGCGGCACGCCAAGCCTGGTGTTCTTCGGCTATACGTTCTGCCCTGATGTGTGTCCGACAACGCTGGCGGAAACCACTGCCTGGCGGGCCCAGCTCGGCCTCACTGCCCAGGACCTGCGCATCATCTTCGTCACCGTCGATCCGGCCCGCGATACGCTCGAGGTGGTCAAGGGCTATGTCGAGGGCTACGACCCGTCCATCATCGGCCTGGTCGGGGACGAGGCGCAGACCGAAGCGATCAAGGCCGCCTTCGGCGCCTTTGGCGAACGGGCGGAGGGCTTCGCGGCGGACGATCCCTATTACCTGGTGGACCACACAGCCATGACCTACCTCATCGGCGCCGACGGAGCCTTTGAAGGCACGGTGGCCTATGAGGAAGCGCAGGACACCGCGCTGGCCAAGGTCAAGCGGCTGATCGAGGGGTGAGCGAGCGCATCCGCCTCGATCTGGCGCTCGAGCAGCGCGGGCTGGTGCCCAGCCGTGCCCGCGCGCGCGATGCCATCCTGCGCGGCACCGTCACCATCAACGGGATCCCCGCCCACAAACCGCACCAGATGGTGGGCCATGCCGACCTGCTCGCCCTCAGCGATCCGGCCGCCAACTATGTCTCGCGCGCGGCGCTCAAGCTGATCGCCGGGCTGGATGCTGGCGGGATCGACCCTGCTGGCAAGGTCTGCCTCGATGTGGGCGCCTCCACCGGCGGGTTCACACAGGTGCTGATGGAGCGCGGGGCTGCCCGCATCTATGCCGTCGATGTCGGCCACGAACAGTTCCACGAGCGCCTCAAGGGCAGCGACCGCGTCGTCAGCATGGAGGGCGTCAACGCCCGCTACCTGACGCCGCAAACCATTCCCGATCCCATCGACCTGTTGGTTTCCGATGTCAGTTTCGTTTCGGTCACCAAGGTGCTGGCGGCTCCGCTGGCCCTGTGCCGGCCGGCCGCCGAAGCGGTCATCCTGTTCAAGCCGCAGTTCGAAGTCGGACGGTCCAATGTTGGCAAGGGCGGTATTGTCACCAGCGATGCCGCGATCGCCGAAGCCTTGGCCGAGGTCGTCGCCTTCGTCGAGGCCCAGGGGTTCCACCACCGCCTCTCGGTCCCCTCCCCGATCAGCGGCGGGGACGGCAACCTCGAAACCGTCCTGGTCTTCGGGCGGTAGTTTCTAAGGCGACTGTTCGGCCGCCCCCTCGCCTCTCAGGGGAGAGGGTAGCGAAGCCCGGAGCGCAGCGACTTGGCGAAGCTGGGGTGAGGGGTGAGACTTTCCCGGCTCGAACGGTGAGCCTCTACCCCACAACCGGCCCTCCGGGCCCCCGTCTACCCGCAGGGGCGAACGAAAAACCCCGGCACAACCCCACCCCGGCCACCTCTTACCGCGTAGCGAGCCTACCCCTCCCCCCCGCAAGGGGGCCGCCATAGGCCTGCTTCTGGTCCGGCCGGAAGCCGGATTGTTCCACCCGCAGCTGGGTGCCGGTCGCCGTCGGCGTCAGCGTGAACGTCACCACGCTTTTGAGCGCATAGGCAGGGTCGGGATTGTCGAAATCCCAGCTGTAGCTCAGCGACTTGTTCGGCTCGATCTCCAGCACCTTGCAATCGAGCGTACCGCCCCACTCCCCGCGCAACTGGAAGCTGTGGCCAACCTCGGGCTTGAAGTCGTTCTTCATCAGCCATTCCTCCATCAGGTGGGGCTGGGTCAGCGCGCGCCAGAGTTTTTCGGGCGAGGTCGTCATCTCGCGCTCCACGACCACGGTCTTGGTTTCAGTCATCGTGCCGGTCCTTCCTTGTTGGGGTTCAGCGACCCTTGGCGGGTTTTGCCTGGTTGAGTGCAACAGCCGCACGGATCAGGGCCTTGAAGGCCTCCGCATCGATGACCTCGCCCTCGCGGAAATCGATGGCCCGGCGCGTCCCGCCGCCCATGCTGGAATTGAACAATCCGTCGGGGTCTTCCATCGCCGCGCCCTTGGGAAAGGTGGTCTTGATGGCGGCCTTGTAGCTCTCCCCGGTGCAGATGATGCCGTCATGCGACCACACCGGGTTGTCCCATTTCCACTCCTCGATCACGCCGGGGTCGGCCTCATGGATCAACCGGCGCACTTCCGCCAGTTTCTCGCCCCGCCAGCCGATCAGATCGGCAATGCGCGCGTCGATCTTGCGGGAAGCCTCGTTGGTCATGTCGTTCTCCTAGAGTTTTTCGCCGGGCAGCCGGCTGGCCTGCCGTATCCAGTGCACCAACTGCGCCTCCTCGCGGGGGTCGTCCTCGTGGATATCGAGATAGCGCACATCGGGATGCTTGGATGGTTTGGGCGGCGGCGGGTCGAGATGGGCACCGTTGAGGAAGGTCAGCTTCACGTAGCGCGCAAACACATGCATGCTCAGGAAATAGGTGCCGTCTGCCTTGCCATAGAATGGCGAGTTCCACTTCACCGCCTTGCTGACATCGGGCACTTCCCGGCTGACCAGGTCGTCGATCCAGCGTCCCACCGCGCTCTTCCAGCCCGGCATGGCGGCAATATAGGCATCGACGGGTTCCTGCCCGTATCCCTTGGCGATCTGCGGATTGCCACCCGAGAGCAGCACCGGGCCGCCGTCCGCCGGCTTCCCTGGCGGCTTATGTCCCTTGCCGGCCATTTCAGGCACCGGCCCGGCGCTTGGCCAGGTAGGGTTGGAAGAACATGTAGAGCCCGGTGGCCAGCAACAGCACGAGGGGCACCAGGGTCAGCCCGCCCACCCACAGGGCGATATCGCCGCGCCCCATCACCGCGAAATTGGCAATTACGAACAGGGTGAAGGTCATCGAGAGCCAGCGGTGGCTCCGGCGGATCAGTGTGCTCAAATTCATTGGTCCATCCTCTTCAGCAAATTTTCCAGGTCATCGAACCGCCTGTTCCAGAAATCGGTCATGTCGCGGGTCCAGTCGGCCAACGGTGCCAGCGCGCCGACTTCAGCGCTGTAGTGGGTCTGCCGCCCCTCGTGCCGGTCCTTTACCAGCCCTGCCTGCTTGAGCACGATCAGGTGCTTGGACACTGTGGGCTGGGCTACCCCGGCCCGGGCCGTCAAAGCCCCCACCGTCTGTTCACCCTCGCGGCACAGATGCTCGAAGATCGACCGCCGGGTGGGGTCGGCCAGGGAGCGGAACAGGGCATCGTGCTGGTCAGTGTTCAATTCATTCACCGTTGGCTATGGATCGAACCTATAGCCACCGAGCTATGAATGTCAACAGCCTTGTTCAGGCAGCCGAGGTGACACCGGAATGCAGGAAAGCCTTCCCGCTCCTGCGGGAAGGAAAATCGCGGGAAAAGCGGGGAATCTAGTTCCGCTCGAACCCCACTGCGCCCTCGCGCCCGGTCTGGCCGCGATGGCGCAGATAGTGGTCGGCCAGGACCAGGGCCATCATCGCCTCGCCCACCGGCACGGCGCGGATGCCGACGCAGGGATCGTGCCGCCCCTTGGTGATGATCTCGGTGTCCTGGTTGCTGGTGGTGACCGTGTGGCGCGGCGTCAGGATCGACGAGGTCGGCTTGACTGCGAACCGGCATACGATCGGATCGCCATTGGAAATGCCGCCCAGTATGCCGCCCGCGTGGTTGGAGAGGAAATAGGGCCTGCCCTCGCCCGCCCGCATCTGGTCGGCATTGTCGACGCCCGTGAGGCTCGCGGCCTCGAAGCCAGCGCCGATTTCCACCGCCTTGACGGCATTGATGCTCATCATGGCCGAAGCCAGGTCGGCGCTGAGCTTGCCGTAGATCGGGGCGCCCCAGCCGGCGGGCACGCCCTCGGCAACCACCTCGATCACCGCACCGACCGAATTGCCATCCTTGCGAATACCGTCGAGATAATCGGCCCAGCGTTCCGCCGCCTTGGCGTCGGCGCAGAAGAACGGGTTCTGGTCGACCTGGTCCCAGTCAAAATTGCCGTAGTCGATCCTGTGCGGTCCCACCTGCACCAGGCTCGCGCGCACCGTCACGCCAGTCAGCACCTGCCGGGCCACCGCGCCCGCGGCCACGCGCGCCGCCGTCTCGCGCGCCGAGGAGCGCCCGCCGCCGCGATAGTCGCGCAGCCCGTATTTCTGGTCATAGGTATAGTCCGCGTGCCCCGGGCGGTACTTGTCGCGGATCTCCGCATAATCCTTGGAGCGCTGATCGGTGTTCTCGATCATCAGCGAGATCGGCGTACCGGTCGTGCGCGGACCATCGGTGCGCTCGTCCTCGAACACGCCGGAAAGAATCTTGACCTCATCCGCCTCGCGGCGTTGCGTGGTGTACTTGCTCTGTCCCGGCTTGCGGCGGTCGAGGTCGCGCTGGATCATCTCGGGCGTCAGCAGCAGGCCCGGCGGGCAGCCATCCACCACTACGCCCAGCGCGGGCCCATGGCTCT
>CAMLOA010000066.1 GCA_946481445.1 uncultured Devosia sp.
CCTCAAGTCCGTAGCGCGAGGCGATGAGGGCGCCCTCGGCCGGGCCGAGCACCAGCAGGGCGGTGGCCCAGGCATCGGCGGCCATGCAGGTCTGGGCCAGTACGGTCACGGCCGCTGGTCCGCCTGCAAGCGGGGCCCGCAGGCGCGGGTCCATGGTGTGGCCGTAGCGAATGCCGCCGATATCGACGAAGTGCCGGTAATCACCGGACGTGGCGACGGCGGAATCGGTCAGCTCAAGGACGCCCTCGGCTTCACGCTGTCCTGCCCGTGGCTTCTCGACAGCGACGCGCCATGGCGTGCCATCAGGCTTGCCGCCGGCCCCGCGCAGTTCGCCATCGATCGAGACGAGAAAGTGGCCAATGCCATTTGAGGCGAGGACGCGGGCCAGTTCATCAACGCCAAAACCCTTGGCAATGCCGGAGAGGTCGAGCGCAATCTCCGTGCGCTTGCGGATCTGGCACCGTCCGGCATCCAGATCGAGGCAGACGTGAGCGGGAAGCCTCGGGCGGTTCCGGACAGCGGTGATGCCGGCCTGATCCGGGGCTGTGTGACGACTGCCAAATCCCCAGGCGGACACCAGGTCGCCGACACCGATATCGAAGGCTCCGCCTGACAGCCGGCCGATGTCCAAGGCTGTTTCAAGCACCTTGAACAGCAACTCGGGTACTTCGAGCCAAACATTCGTCGGCGCACGATTGAGCCGCATCAGCGCCGAATCGGGCTTCCACGTGGACATCTGGGCGTCCACCGCATCGACCGCCGCCTGCAGCGCCTGGCGCAGGTCCGGCTGGTCGCTGGTCGCGGGCGCGTAGAATACCGCCGCGTAGCGCGTGCCCATGGTGGGGCCATTGATGGCATGCCGGTGGAGAGGGGACGGCCTCTCGATCGGGGCGAGGCGGTGGCTGAGGTCAGTAAGCATCTTCGAGATACAGTCCCTTCTGCTTGAGCCCGTCGGCTGACAGCCCGAGAGGCGCCAGGCAGACATCGATCGCGCCCCGCACTCCCATGGCCATGTCACGCCCGCCGCAGACCATGATCTGGGCGCCTTGCTGGACGAGGCGCCGCAGGGTCTCCGCTTCGTCCCGCAACAGGTCCTGCACGTAGCCACCGCCCATGACGCGCGAGAAGCGCGTGTTCAGGGACGCCAGGCGCCCATCGCGCAGCGCGGTGTGCAGGTCGTCGCGATAGAGGAAGTCCGACGCCGGATCGCGTCCGCCAAAGAAGAGATGGATCGGGCGGCGGCTGCGGTTGTGGTGCACGAAGCCAGCCAGCGGGGCGACTCCGGCTCCGGCGCCGATGAGAACCAGCGGCCGGCGCCCGCGGCTGGGCCGGAAGTACGGATTGGCGCGGATGAAGCTGTCGATCTTGTCGCCGACCGACAGCGAATGCAGAAATTCCGAGCAGAGCCCGCCCGATTGCTTGCGCACGCAGATTTCCAGCATGCCGTCGCGCGATGCCGATGCGAGAGAATAGTAGCGCGGCACGTCGCCGCCGGGCGGAACGACGCCGACCAGGTCGCCGACGTCGAAACGTGGCAGCCGATCGCGCAAGGGGGCGCGGAACCTGAGGACAACGACCGGAGCCTGGACTTCCATTCCATAGAGAATCCGCTCGGCAAGCACGAGCTTGCGTGTCGGTGGCATTCTTGGGCTGTGGCGCAGCGCCAGGGGCAGGCCAAGCTGCCGGCCGAGCTGGCCGCCCCAGGCAGCGAAATGGCCGGCAGACTGGCGATCGACGCGATTGAAGGGAATGAGACGATGCAGGCCTTTGGCCTCAAGAGCTGCATCGACCTCGGCCGCAAAACCGCAAAAGCGCGCAAAGCTCTGGTCGCCAAACCCCAGCACGGCGAAACGGGGGGCCGATGCGAAGTGCTGGAGCTTGGAGAGAAACTGGCGGGCCGAGGCCGGCGGGGCGCCATCGCCATAGGTTGCCGCGAGCACGATCAGGCGGGTCGCGCGCGGATAGGCTCGGCGCAGGTCGTTCATGGCGGCAACATGGATGCGCTGCCCGTGTTGCGTCAGGGCATGCTGCAGGGTGGAGGCAAAACCCCAGGTGCTGCCGGCTTCGCTGCCGACGAGGATAACGATATCGGCTTCGCGCCAGGGCGCATTGCCGATGATGCCGGGCGTGCTGCGGCGGCGCCTCCACCAGATGAGCGTGCCCGTGATGGCCAGGAGCGGCACTGCCAGCGCGCCGAGGCCCACCAGCAGCGCGACGACAGGTACACCTTGCCCGGTATGCAGCAGATAGATGAACTCGTAGGTCTGCTGCCAGGCATCATTGGGCGTGAACGCCAGCATTGCCCCGGTGCCCTGGTCGACAAAGCCCTGCCCGGCACGCGTGGTCACGGTGAAGACGTCAGTGGCGTCGCCGAGCGCGGGAAAGCTCAGTTCGCGCAGGTCGGAGAGCGGGATTCCGGCCAGAGCAGGGAGGGAAGCGATGGGGGCGATAGCTGCCCCTGTGCCTGCTGGAGAGAGTGAAAATGCCTGCGTCGCGCTTTCGGGAAGAAGCTCGAAATAGACCGCCGACATATAGGCGCCGGTAAGCGCGGTCAGGAGCAGTGCGAGCGTGCCGACGCGGGCCAGATCGGTGTGCAGCCGCTGCGAGCCTGTGCCGCGCGAACTGACGAACAGCTTGCGCCACCCGCCCGTCTTAGCCACCAGCAGCAGCATGCCACTGACGGCAAGTGCGAGCATGGCGAGGGCAGAGACACCAGCCATGCCACGCCCCAGGCCGCCCAGCAGGAAGGAGCGGTGCAGGTCTGTCATGAAGCTGAAGAAGGCTGAAGGTGTGTAGGCCCCGCTTGCAGCGCCGGTTTCGGGATCGACAAGGACGGCGCTGCGTATGCCGTTGTCCAGCGTGTAGGCCACCAGCTGTCCCGAGGCCGAATGCACCAGACGCTCGACTCCAGGCAGATGCTGCGCCACCCGATCGGCAACGACTGCAACACTGAGGCCGCCGCCAGCAGGGATCGTGGTCAAGGCATCGGTGATCGGCTGCAGCGACAGGACGAAGCCTGTCGCTGCCATGAAGATGACCAGCAAGCCACCGGCAAGGCCCGCAAGGGAGTGGAAGCGGCGCATCTGCGTGCCCCTACAGCCCAAGCGAGATCGTGTTGACGTAGCCTGACCCGGTGGCAGAGCCCGAGGCGGAGGTGAGGGGGATCACCGCATCGTCGGCGTACTGGCCGCCATTCTCGACCGCACTGTCGACGTGGATCCGATAGCCGGCATCCAGCAGCGTGTCGGCGAGATCGGCATGGACCGTCAGCGTCTGACCGCCACCGACACTGGCGCCGGTGATGCCATCGAGATTGAGCGATCCGGCGGTGGACGCGGCGCGGGCCCAGCCACGCAGGTCGCCATAGTATTTCGACTTCTGGCCCGAGACCCAAAGGGTGGAATGATAGCTGCCGTCCGGATTGGTCAGGTAGACCGCCAGATAGGCGGCATGACCGGAATATTGCACGAGGGTAGTCTGGATGGTGACGTCCCGGGCCATGGCGATACCGGGGGTGACGAGTGCGGTTGCCAGCATCAGCATTGCGGCGATTTTCTTCACGGTCGGGCTCCTGATCCATCTGTTGGCTGCGGCAGTTGGATCATGTGAAGCTGACGGCAGGCTGAAGCGGGCAAGGTTTCTTGTTCAGCCTGGTGTAAGGTTGGCTCGCTATGAGGTCTGCGGGAGCCCAAGCGTGCGCGTTCTGTTGATCGAAGATGACCATGTACTGGGCGCCGCCATCCGCGACCACGTGCTTTCCACCGGGCATGCGGTCGACTGGATGCAGCGGATAGACGATGCACGTTTGGCCCTTGCCATTGTCTCCTACGAGCTGGTGCTGCTCGATCTCAACCTGCCCGATGGTCGTGGCCTTGACCTGCTCCGGGACCTGCGGGCGGCCGGCAATACCGTTCCGGTTATCATCACTACCGCGCAGGACCAGGTCGCCGTGCGTATCGAGGGCCTCAATTCCGGGGCCGACGACTACCTGGTCAAGCCATTCGACCTCGCCGAAATGGCTGCCCGGATTGCCGCCGTCGCTCGCCGCTACGGGGGCAATCCCACACCGGAAATCGTCACCGCAGGGGTGACCATAGATCTGAGCCGCCGTACGGCCAGCGTCGACGGCAAGAGGGCCAACCTCACGGCACGGGAATGGGCAGTGCTCGGACGCTTGCTGGCGCGGCGCGGCGGCGTTGTCACCAAGTCCGAGATCGAGGACTCGCTCTACGCCTTTGGTGCCGAAGTCGAAAGCAACGCTGTCGAAGTCTATGTCAGCCGATTGCGCAAGAAGCTGGGCCGAGACTTCGTCCAGACCATTCGCGGCCTCGGCTACCAGGTCAATCCATGAAGCGCCGGCCGTCGATTGCGCTGCGGTTGGCGCTTGGTCTGACCGCCGGAATGGCGCTGCTGTGGATAGGCGCCGCAGCCATTTCGGTGAGCGTGATGCAGCACGAGCTCAACGAGGCCTATGATGACAGCCTCGAGCAGAGTGCCCAGCGGCTGTTGCCACTTGCTCTGCACGACCTGCGAGAGCGAAGCGAAGGCGGTCGCCTGGTCGTTGGTCTGGACAACGAGGGCGATGACGACGATCACGACAATGAGGTGGGTGGTGACGACGACGGCGCTGCGCCAGGGGTGCCGCACGATGCGAGCTTTACCTATGTCGTGTTCGACAGCGCTGGGGAAGTTGTGCTGCGCGATCAGCACGCCGATGAGCTCGACCTGCCGGCAAACGTGCCGGGCGGCTTTGCCGATTTCGCTGGTCAACGGGTGTTTGGCCTGACCGATCGCACCGGCTTCTCAATACTTGTCGTGGAAACCAGCGATCGCCGCCTGAACGGGCTGGTTGACAGCATGTTCGCTCTGGGTCTGCCTTTGCTCGCGCTTCTGCCGCTCATGGCCGGCGGTATCTGGCTGGCCATGCGACTGGCGCTCCGGCCGCTGGTGGCGCTACGCCACGACATTGCCAAACGAGACAGCCGCAACCTGCAGCCCCTGGTATCGGACGGCCATCCAGCAGAGCTCGCTCCCATCGCCGAGGCCGTTGGCGCGCTGATGGTGCGATTGAAATCTGCCCTTGATGCCGAGCGCTCCTTTGCCGCCCGCAGCGCGCACGAGTTGCGGACACCCATTGCGGGAGCCCTGGCCCAGACACAGCAACTGGCGGCAGAGCTTGATGGTGGCCCAAGCGCAGCCAGGTTGGCAGACATTGAGGCCGCCCTGAAGCGCCTGGCCACATTGTCGGAAAAGCTGCTCCAGATGGCGCGCGTCGAAGCCGGCTTCGCCAAGTCGGACATCGAGACCGATCTGCTGCCGGTGGTGGCCATGGTGGTCCGCGACATCAATGCCACCACCATGTGGCGCGAGCGGGTGCACGAAGAGGCCACCACCGCCGCCCTGACGGCACCCATCGATCCGGATGCCTTTGCCATAGCGCTCCGCAACTTGGTCGAGAACGCTCTCAAGCATGGCGCTCCGAACGTTCCGGTGCACATTCGGGTCGAAGACGGCGGGAAGGTGGTTGTTCGCAACGCCGGATCCGTAGTCGGCGCGGCCGAGCTCGCCCAGCTGGGGCAACCCTTCGTGCGTGGCGCAACGACGGCAGATGGCAGCGGGCTTGGCCTGTCGATAGCGCGCTCCATTCTGGAGCAGGCGGGCGGTGCCCTCACGTTCAAGTCCCCCGCCACCGCCGCCAAGGATGGCTTCGAAGCCACGATAAGCCTTCCCAGGGGCCACCGGTGAGCGGCAACCGGCTTCTTGTTCGAACCCAGCGCAGCAGCAAGGCAAAGCAAATGACCTACCAATCCGCCCACCAGGAAGTTCACTTCATAAACCGCTCCGGCTGGCTGCGCGCCGCCGTGCTGGGCGCCAATGATGGAATCGTGTCGGTGTCTTCGCTGATCGTGGGCGTGGCCGCCGCGGACCCAAGCCCTGGCGCCGTCCTGATCGCAGGCGTCGCCGGGCTCGCGGCCGGAGCGATGTCGATGGCGGCAGGCGAATATGTCTCTGTCAGCTCACAATCGGACATCGAGCGCGCCGACATCGCGCGCGAAAAGCAGGCGCTGATCGATACGCCTGCGGCGGAGGAGGCCGAGCTGGCTTCGATCTACCAATCGCGCGGCCTGTCTGCGGCAACCGCAGCGCTGGTTGCCAGGGAACTGACCGAGAAGGACGCCCTGGGGGCTCACATCAGGGATGAACTGGGCCTGTCCGAGGTGCACAGCGCCAACCCGCTGCAAGCAGCCCTGGCGTCTGGCCTGACGTTCACTGTCGCTGCAGCCTTGCCCCTGCTTGCGGCGGTCCTGGCGCCGGAGGGTACGATCATTCCGGTGGTGGTGGTGACAACCCTGGTCTGCCTTGCGGCTCTTGGCGCCCTGGGCGCGCAGGCCGGGGGCGCCCCCAAGCTGCGCCCGACTGCCCGCGTCCTGTTCTGGGGTGCGGCCGCCATGGCCGTCACGGCGCTGATCGGCCGCATTTTCGGGGTGAGCGTTTAGCGCCGGCGCCGGTCACCGAAACGCAGAGCCGGCCGTCCACGAAGTCTTCGCGCAGGTCACCGTTCCTGATCCTCATTGGGAGGCAGGCTAAACTGCGGGATGCAAAGGGCCAGTTGTTGCCCGACCGGTACTGCGCCGAGCCACGAGGCGGGGAGAAACGATGAAGTGTTCGGCTTCCGTCCTGCCCTTGATGCGCTCGATCAGGAGGCGCGTGGCCTGCAGGCCGAGGAGTTCTCCCGACTGGTCGATGCTAGAGAGGCTGTTCTGGGCATAGTCGCAGAACATGGTGTTGTCATAGCCGACAATGCCCAGGTCGTCGGGGATCGACAGGCCGAGTTCGGTGACCACGCTGATTACTTCGAGCGCGATGAAATCGGTCCAGCAGAAGATCGCGTCGGGCCGGTTGGGGCCCTGCATCAGCCGGCGCGTGGCGATCTGCACTTCGCGCAGGGTCTGCGGGATCTGGATGATGTTGATGTTCTGGCCAAGCCCGGCCTCGACCATGCCGCGCCGGTAGCCCAGCTCGCGCTCGCCGAGGATCGTCGCTGTCCCGCTCCGGAGACTGATCATGGCGATCTTCTCGTAGCCCGCGCCGACCAGGTGACGCACGGCGAGCAATCCACCCTGCTGGTCGTTGTTGTTGACGGTATCGAAATGAGCGGCTGCCGGGTCGTGATGACCGATGGTGACCAGCGGCTTCTTGGCAGCGATGGCATCGAGATTGGCGCGATCCTCGGTCGATCCGATCAGAACAAGGCCGTCCATCTGCCGGTCGATCATGGCTTCCACGATGGCCATCTCGCCGGCCGGATTGCTCTGGCTGATGCCGATCATGGCGCGATACTGCGTGCGCTCCAGCGCATTGTTCACGCCCACCATGATGTCGGCGAAGAAGGGGTTGCGGATATCTGGCAGGACCAGGCCCAGCGTATAGGTCTGGCCGCGCATGCCGCGCGCAGCCGCCAAGGGGCGATAGCCGAGCTTGTCCATCGAGGCCTGCACCTTGGCGCGCAGCGCATCGGACACGCCGTAGGCGTCGCGCAAGACCTTGGACACGGCGGCGACGGAAACGCCAGCGTCCTCAGCCACTTCGCGGATGGTGACGCGTCCGGAGCGCGTTTCGCTCTTCTTGATCGTCATCGATTTGTCCCCCGAACAACGCTCTGATTTTGCGAGCAGATTTTCTCCGTCGCACTAGCGCCGGCCGCTTCGGGCACCCTAGCGCAAGAATGCCTATTGCCAAAAGCTGAAAAACGTAGAACGATACACGTAGAACATTCTACAGAAGCGCGGCAGCGCCATATATCGGGAGGATCGGCGTGAACGACGCAGTGGCACTTCATACCCAGGATTCGGAGCCGGCCCGGCTCAACTGGACGGCGTCCATGGTGCGACCCCTGGCCGATCAGGGTGTCGGCACCCCTGCCAGTTTCGTTGCCAAGTCGTTCTCGCTCGATACGGTTGGCGGTGGCGAAGTGCTGCATATCAGCGCCCTGGGGCTCTA
>CAMLOA010000067.1 GCA_946481445.1 uncultured Devosia sp.
AATCGGTGTCGATATCGGCCTGGTCGAGCGGCAGCGGATTGACCACGCCGCCATCGACCAGCAGATGATTGGCATAGACCACGGGCTTGAACAGGCTCGGTATGGCAATGGAACCGGCAATGGCCGGCTTGAGCAGGCCGGAATTGAACACGGTCTGATGCCAGGACTGGAAGTCGGTCGCCACGACGTAGAGGGGGACCTGCAGGTCCTTGAACTCGAGCGGAAAATGCGCCGGGGTGAACGCGTCCACGATGCTGGTGGCATCGAGCTGCATGGAGATGCCGTTCTTGAGGATACCGCCCAGGCCGCGGATCTGGGTGGCCCACAGCTTGGTGGCGATGGTGCGCATGGTGCCCAGCACCTGGTAGGAATGCTCGCGCAATTCCTTGCCGCTCATGCCGGCGGCCCAGCCGGCCCCGATCAGCGCGCCGATCGAGGTGCCCGAGATGACCGACGGCCTCAAGCCGAGTTCGTCCATGGCTTCGATATAGGGAATATGGGTGAGGCCACGAGCCGACCCGCCGCCCAAGGCGACCCCGATGCGCGGTCCTGAAATCGTGGTCATGCCACCCCGCTCCTTGCCCTTGCTGCGCAGACGGTCCGCGAGCGCCCGGCCGCGCCTTTGCAGGGGCGTAAGCGGGCGTTGCGGCGGCGTCTCGTCAAAGACGGTCTTGAGATAGGGTAGCCCCGCGAAGTTGAGGAATGGTTCAAGTCCGGAGGCGGCAAGCAGGGTGGGCTTTCCCGCCCCGGCATCATTCCGCGGCGCGAGCGATTTCCCGCCAGCCGATGTCGCGGCGGCAATAGCCCTCTGGCCAGTCAATCGTGTCCACGCCTGCATAAGCACGGGTCTGTGCGTCCTTCACCGTCGGCCCGAGCGCGGTGATATTGAGAACGCGCCCGCCGGCAGCAAGTAAACGTTCACCATCGCGGCGCGTTCCGGCGTGGAACACATGAATCTGGTCGCCGCCGACGGCCTCGAGCCCGCGGATCTCCGAGCCGTTGGCATAGCTGCCCGGATAGCCCGTGGTGGCCATGATCACGGTCAGCGCATACTGGTCCTTCCAGTGCACCTCGTGTCCGGCCAGGCTGCCGGCGGCGGCCGCCTGCAGCAGCGGCAGCAGGTCGCTTTCCATCCGCATCATCATGACCTGGCATTCCGGATCGCCGAAGCGGGCATTGTATTCCACCAGCCGGGGACCATCCTCGGTGAGCATCAGCCCGGCATAGAGGACGCCCTGGTAGGGGGTGCCGCGAGCGGCCAGGCCGCGCACGGTGGGCCAGATGATGCGTTCGAGCGTTTCCGCGTAGATCTCGGGGGTCATGACCGGCGCCGGCGAGTAGGCGCCCATGCCCCCGGTATTGGGGCCGGTGTCTCCGTCGAAGGCGCGCTTGTGGTCCTGGGCCGTGGTGAGGGGCAGGATATCCTTGCCGTCACAGAGCACGAACAGGCTCACTTCCTCGCCACGCATGAATTCCTCGATCACCACCGAGGCACCCGATGCGCCGAAAGCGCCGCCGAAGCAGTCGATGATGGCTTCCTCGGCCTCTTCCAGGCTCATGGCGACGGTGACGCCCTTGCCGGCGGCCAAGCCATCGGCCTTGACCACGATGGGCGCCGACTGCGTGTAGAGATAGGCCAGCGCCGCTGCCTCGGTGTCGAAACGCCCATAGGCAGCGGTGGGAATGTCCATCTCGTCGCACAAGGCCTTGGTGAAACCCTTGGAGCCTTCGAGCTGGCCGGCCGCCTTGCTGGGGCAGAAGCAGGCAAAGCCGGCGGCGCGGAGGTCGTCGCCCAGCCCGGCCACCACCTGGGCATCGGGCCCCACCACGACGAAATCGATGGCGTTGGCCTTGCAGAGCGCAATCACGGCGGCATGATCGGTGAGATCGACCGGCAGGTTCTCGGCCACCTCGCCGGTACCGCCATTGCCGGGGGCGACGAAGAGTTTCGTCAGCAGCGGGGACTGGGCGATCTTCCACGCCAGCGCGTGCTCGCGTCCGCCCGAACCAATGACCAGAACCCGCATGCCATGCCCTCCGTGACCCTCGGGGGCGTGATGCACGAGGCGCGCGGGGGAGGCAAATGTTTTTGTAAGAAACCTGCCCGGCGCGAGACTGTTGGTCCTGTGAGCAGACGAAAAAGGCGAGGCTAGCATGCCCGACCCGACCAGCAGGGAGACGCTGTACCGGACCATCGCCCAAAGGCATGGCGCGGCCATGGCGCGGCTCGCTGCGGCCTACGAGAAGAACCCGGCCCAGCGCCAGGATCTCGAGCAGGACATCCACATGCACCTCTGGCGCAGCCTTGTTGGCTTCGCGGGGCAGTGCAGCCTGGCCACCTGGACCTTCCGGGTGGCCCACAATGTCTGCGCCCGCCACGTGGACAAGGCGGTGCGGGCCCGTCCGGCCGGGGATTGGCTCGATATCGACGATGTCGAACCCGCCGATGGGCGGGCAAGCCCGGAACAGGCAACCGGTGCCGCCCTGACCCTGGAGCGCCTCTACGACCTGATCGGCCGCCTGCGCCCGCTGGACCGGCAGGTGGTGCTGCTCTACCTCGAAGACGTCGACGCCACAGGGATCGCCGAGGTCACGGGCCTTTCGCCCGGTGCCGTGGCAACGCGCATCCACCGCATCAAGGCGCTCCTTGCGCAGGGTTTTCAATCGGAGGCCGTGGCATGACCGTCGCTCCCAATCCCAACTCACCTGACCCCAGGACCCTTTGGAAAGGACAGGATATGACCCCCCAGACCTTGACCCCGACCATGCTCGAAAGCCGCTCGCACCGGCTCGACGAGCGCATCCACCGGCGCAATCGCTTCGAATACATTGCCGGCGGCATCGCCATCGCCGGTTCGCTGCTTCTGGGCCTCTGGCTGCTGCTGGACGGGCCGGTGGGAAGCCCGGACCTGATGGTTGGCGGCGGCTTCCTCGCCCTGGCCATCGGCGCGCTGGTCGCGATGATCCAGTTGCGGCGCAGGACGGGCGGGGGGCGCGTGCCGGACGGCGCGCAATCCACGGTGATGAGCTACCGGGCCGAACTGGTGCGCCAGCGCGATGCGCTGCGCTCGGTGTTCGGCTGGTACATCGCGCCCTACCTGCCCGGCTTCCTGCTGATCTATGGCGCGAGCTTCCTCGATCCATCGGCCGCCCTGTGGGCCGTGCTGCTGCCAGCGGGCATTACCATTGCCTTCCTGGCCTGGGTCTATCACGTCAACCGCAAGGCGGCGGACTGCCTCGACGAGGAGATCGCCGCGCTCGACCGGGAGGTGAGGCCATAGCGGGCCTCGGGCGGGGCCATTGCCCCGCCTCACTTTCGGCGTCTTGCCTCGGCATCGCTCACGGCAGTGCTAGCGGAGCGACCCTTCATGGACTGGACCCTGTTCGGCCTCGTGCCGATGATCTTTGGCGGCGCGCCGGCGGATTCGCCGCGCGCCCTGCTCGATTCGATCTACCAGCCGCTGCAGAGCGGACAGCAGATCAACCTCGAGGAGCACTATTCGGCCCATCTGCAGGACCTTGTCGCCAACAACCTGCAGCTCAACGCCGTCGATGCCGCCGGCAAGCCCATCGACCCGGGCGCACCGGCCGTGGTCGACTTCAACCCCTTCCTCAACGGCCTCGACACCACGGTGAACAACCTGGCCGTGAGCGAACCGGTGATCCAGGGCGAAACGGCCGTGGCCCTGGTCAGCTTCGAATCGGCGGGCCAGCCGACCATCCTCACCATCTCGATGGTGCATGACGGTGCCTGGAAGATCGACGACGTCGCCTCGGTCGGTGCCGGCGAGAAATGGCTCTATTCCTGGCTGCTGCAATACGATCCGTATAACCAGCAATAGGCTGTTGCAGGCCCGGCCGGCCTACATTTCCGCTTCGATGAAGATCCGCGTCAGGTCCCCGTTCCACTCGCCGCGGAATTTCTCCAGCCAGCGATCGGCGGGGGACCTGGCGTGGCGGATGACGTCCTCGAGCGGCGCCAGGTGGATGGTCTCGTCCTGCCCCTGAGCATTGCGGCGGTCGCGGCGCACCAGGCCCGCCTCGGCAATGCCGACGGCCTGGGCGGCGACGTCGTAGAGATTCGAGCGGTCATGCGGGGTCATCAGGCCCAGCCGGGGTACCTCGCGGCGCACCCGCTCGCGCTCCTCGGCGCTCCACGGCTCGATCAGCTCATAGGCCGCTTCGAGCGACACCTCGTCATAGAGCAGGCCGGTCCAGAAGGCAGAGAGCGCCACGACGGACTGTTCATCGCCCATGTCGGCACCGCGCATTTCGAGGAACTGCTTGAGCCTGACCTCGGGGAAGATGGTCGAGAGGTGATCCTCCCAGTCCTTGATGGTCGGCTTCTCGCCGGGCAACTGCGGCAGCTCGCCGCGCAGGAATGCCCGGAAGCTCTCGCCGGCCACATTGACGTAGCGCTTGTTGCGGATGACGAAATACATCGGCACGTCGAGCGCGAAATCGGCATAGCGCTCGAAGCCGAAGCCGTCCTCGAAGACGAAGGGCAGCATGCCGGTGCGGCTGTCGTCCGTGTTGAGCCAGATATGGCTGCGATAGCTGAGATAGCCGCTGTCGCGGCCTTCCGAGAAGGGTGAATTGGCAAAGAGCGCGGTGGCCACCGGCTGCAGCGCCAGGGCCACGCGCAGCTTCTTGACCATGTCGGCCTCGCTGGAGAAATCGAGATTGGCCTGCACGGTGGCGGAACGGAACATCATCGACGTTCCCAGCGTGCCGACCTCTTCCATATAGGGCTTCATGATGCCGTAGCGCGACTTGGGCATGGCCGGGATCTGCTCGACGCTCCAGAGCGGAGTGACGCCGAGGCCCAGGAAATGGATGTCCAGCGGGGCAGCGACCTTCCTGGCGACCCGCAAATGCTCGGAGAGCTCGGCGGCCGTGCCATGCAGGTCCACCTGCGGCGAGCCGGAGAGCTCGAACTGCCCGCCGGGCTCGAGCGAAATGCCGCCGGCTATCTCGTCATTGCGCAGCCCGATCGGGTTTTCGCCATCGTAGAAGGGGTGCCACCCAGTCTCCTTTTCGATGCCCTCGAGCAGGGCGCGGATGCCCTGGGGACCCTCATAGGTGACGGGACGGAGCGGATTGGTGTGGAACACATGTTTCTCGTGCTCGGTACCGATCCGCCAGTCGGCTTCGGGCTTGCAGCCACGCGCCATGGCCTCGATGAGGTCTGCCCGCGATTCAATCAGGGGCGAAGGGGTATCGGCACCAGCCATGAAGGTTCCTCGAACGGAGGGTCAATGTTGGCGGGAACATAGCGTTGCACAAGCCGAAAGCAATCGGCTTTTATCGCCAATCACCGATGATAGCTTGAATCACGGCCAATCCGGCCACCGCGGCGGTGTCGGCACGCAGGATGCGAGGGCCCAGGCTGATGGGCACGACCTGGGGCAGGGCGCGCAGCCGCACGCGCTCTTCATCGGAAAAACCGCCCTCGGGACCCACCAGCAGGCCGACCTTGCGGCCCGCCAGCGCCGAGAGCGCCGCCACGGGGCTGGACGAGGCCTCACCCTCATCGGCAAAGACCAGCGCCCTGTCGGCCGGCCAGGATTGGAGCAGGCGGTCCAGCGCAATCTCCGGCTCAACGCGGGGCACCGAGAGAACCTCGCATTGCTCGGCCGCCTCGATGGCATTGGCGACCAGCCGTTCATGCTTGAGGCGGCTGACCTGGGTGTAGCGGGTGATGACCGGCTGGATCGTGCCGGCGCCCATCTCCACCGCCTTTTGGATCACGTAGTCCATGCGTTCGGACTTGAGCGGGGCAAAACCGTACCAGAGGTCGGACGGCGGGGTCTGCGGGGCGATCTGCTCCACCAGGTCGAGCGTGACCGACTTTTTCGAATCGCTGGCAAGGCGCGCCAGCCAGGCGCCGTCGCGTCCATTGAACAGCACCGCCTGGTCGCCGACCGCCTTGCGCAGCACGGCGGCGAGGTAGAGCGACTGCTCCTTGCCCAAAGTGAGCTGGGCGCCGGCGACCAGACCGGGTTCGACGTGAAGGCGGGGCAGGCTGGCATGAGTGCGGGGCATTGGAGTTCCAGGTCGCGGGCACGATTTGGTCACAACTGCGGGGCAGCACCTCCCACAAGGGGGAGGCTGGGAGGGGGGACGGAGGCCCCGATGTCGTGGCCAAACACCCCCCACCCTTGATCCTCTCCACAAAGGGGGAGGGTGTCGACTGAGACAATTGTGCTTGCCTGAAGGTCTACTCTAAACCCCGCGAACGCAGTAGACCTCATGGTGAGCTTGTCCAATCAAGGGTCGTGGCACCATGTCGGAAACCAACCCCCCGGGAACTGTCGCCGATGCCCAGCGCGACAACTGGCTGGACCGCTTCGCGCCAGACTGGGTGAAACCCTATGGCCGGCTGGCGCGCTGGGACCGCCCGATCGGCTTCTGGCTGCTGTTCTGGCCCTGCGCCTGGGGACTGGCGCTGGCGGCGGTGAACCAGCCCGAACTGGGCTTTGACTGGATCGCGGCCGTTCTGATGTTCATCGGCGCCGTGCTGATGCGCGGCGCCGGCTGCACCTTCAACGATATCGTGGACCGCGACATCGACATGAAGGTGGCGCGCACGCGGCTGCGGCCGATTCCGTCCGGCGCGGTCACGGCGCGCGATGCGCTGGCCTTTCTCGTGGCACAGGCGCTGCTGGCCTCGGTGGTTTTATTCCAGTTCAACCGCTTTACCGTCTGGGCCGGGGTGGCCTCGCTGGTGCTGGTGGCGATCTATCCGTTCATGAAGCGCATCACCTGGTGGCCGCAGGCCTTTCTCGGCCTCGCCTTCTCCTATGGCGCCCTGGTGGGATGGAGCAGCCAGACCGCCGGCATCGCTCTGCCCGCCATGCTGCTTTATCTGGGCACCATTCTCTGGGTCATCGCCTATGACACCATCTATGCGCTGCAGGACGTGGAGGACGATGCGCTGATCGGCGTCAAATCCACTGCCCGCCTATTCGGTCCGCGCGTCAGGCTCATCGTCGGCGGCATCTATGCCATGGCCTATATACTGTGGCTGGCAGCAGCCACAGTTGCAGGCGCCGGGATCGTCTTTGCCGTGCTGTCGCTAGTGGCGGCAGCGCTGCTGGCCTGGCAGGTGCAGACGCTTGACCCGGACAATCCCGATAATGCGCTCACCCGTTTCAAGAACAACCACTATGTGGGCATCGCGCTGACGCTGGCCCTGCTTGCGGACTGGGTCTGGTAGTCAGAGACAGGTCGGGCCCCGCTCCAGCCTTTGCTCGGCCAGCGCGGTGGCGAAATGGGCGACGTTGCGGTCTGCGGCCAGGCCACTCGCCAACGCGTAGGATGACCTTTGGGCGACCGCCCGGTCATACTTCTTCTGGTCGCGCAGCGCGAAGTAGATGACGCCGCAGGCAATATAGGTGGCAGTTGCCAGTGTGTGATAGTCCATGGATACCCCCTGTCGCGCCACCCTAGCGCGCGACCCGCCTGGGTCCAGCCCTGCCCGGTCTTTACCCTACCCGGTAGCATTAATGCCGGGCCTTTGGTTCAAAACGCCGAAAGGGCCGACCGCACCACCGGCCAACCCTTCAGACGTGCTTTGGAGGAGCAGAAACCGATTACGCGTCCGGGTGGCCCGGCTGGCGGCGATTGAGGAAGCGGGGGCGGCGGTTGGCTTCGGCGGCCAGTTTGCGGCGGGAGGCCGAATTGCCGACCATGACGCCATCGACCTGCTGGCTATAGGGCATGTACTGGCCGTCGCCGGCCTTGATGAACAGCGGCAGGCGGAGCTTCTTGCCCCAGTTTTGCCATTCGGCGACGACGGAATGGTTGCCCTCTTCCTCGAACACCCGGTAGTTGAGCTCGCTGTCGGAATGCACCAGTTCGATCGAGCTGGTCAGTACGCCATCCTCCGAGATCGCGGTGGCCACGGCCACGCCGATGAATTCGGTCACCGGCACCTTGACCTTGATGGCCACGCCGCTCTGCTCGAGCATGCGT